>NZ_DALZDK010000017.1:0-12133 GCF_031978665.1 Niallia sp.
GAGGGCTCTTTTTTGTTCAAGTCCCCGAAAATCCTTCTAACAGGAATGCTCCTATCTTATATAAGAGATGAATTTAAATAGTAATGAAAGTGAGGGTGTGAGACAATAACTCACTCCATTAAATATACATTTTATATTAATAAATCAATAAAGATTACTTGGTATTCTCAATTACATTTCTCTCGTAAGGTTGACCACTAAAAAATATGATAATGGAGTTCGTTGTGAAGAATAAAAAAATGCTAGGAGAAAATCCTAGCATTTTTTTATTCGTTTATTAATGCAGTAACTGCAGGAATATCTGCTGGTGCCCAGTTTAATGAATCTAAATTTTCTCTCTTTAGCCATACTAGTTTGGAATGTTCACTCGCTGTTGGAGTTCCGTCGAAAATTTTAGCTTTAATACATAATAAAGTAATAATAAAAGTATCATATTCATGTGTATGTTCATGGAAAAGTTCTTCTGCTTTAATTACACATCCAAGTTCTTCCTTTATTTCTCTTTCCAGTGCAGTAAAGATATCCTCCCCTTTTTCAACCTTTCCACCAGGAAATTCCCATCTGTTTGGAATAGTCATTCGGGTTGACCTAAGTGCACATAGTACTTCATTTTGATCGTTTTCAATAATTCCTGCTACTACGTTTACTGTTTTTTTCAATTGGTGATCCTCCTGAAGAAATTGTTATTATAAATTTATAATAGCATTTACGGATAGGGAGATATAGTAAAAAGGGAAAGTTTGTTTATACGGGGATTTAGAAAGTATTGATATTTTTAAGGGGGATAACGGAAAAAGTAAAGTACATGTTTAATTTGAGAAAAGATATTCAGGCATTAGCACGGAAATATCTCAATTCATTTTTTCAAACTCTCTCTAAGTTAAATTAATTGTTAGCATGTCGCCTAGTTGTTCTTGAAAGGTCAGTGATTTTAGGAATGTGTTGAGGATTATAATGACATTTGGGATATGTAAGATGGAAAAATTTATATAGCATTTATATTGCTTTTAGAAAAAGTATAGATACTAAGTAATACTTATTTTATGCCAGGAAAAAATATAGATTTTTCACAAGAAATATTTCATTAAATGTTTTGATCGTTATTCTATAAAAACCAGTAAATTATACCTTATTCTCCGTCAACCATAATGGAAAATAAGGTATTCTTTTAGTCGCGCATATGCCCTGCTTCTCGAGAAGTCATTGCTCCATCTCCTGCTTTTACATCTTTTTGAATTTCTTGTTTTACTTTTTTTGAATCAGTCCCTGCAAAATCTGGCTTCATAATGGAACTTAAATTCTCCTTACTTTGTGTCATGTTTTTCCCTCCTTTTTCATTCTTTAACCCATAGTATTTCAAAAAAGACAGATATTATGTTAATGAGAAAAGAATTAGAAAAAGGATTAATTTTTCATCAGAGAAACAACAATGCTTTGGAATTAGGATGAAAAGAAAATAACTAGTTTAATTGCAAGGATGCTAATGTTAAAGCGAGAGTTCAAAAGGTCTGATTACTGAAGATTAGGTTGATGATGTGTTGAACTAAAACCAAAATAAATGCACTTAAAAAGTAACCCTTATTCTGGTTTTAAAATGCACAACCAGTCTCTAGAGAATTAAATATAAGAAAAAGACATAAATAAAATGGCGAAAATAAATAGGAAAAATAATAACATAAAAATAATGGCTAATACGAGTAAAATCCATCCTAGAATTTTTCTACCCGTTCTAATCAAGTAAATAGAAAGCGTAATTATTCCGAACAGAAAGCCCATTATTCCCCATAGAACGGGGTTTTTGCCTGTTTTTTTTGAATCTACAACCAAATAGATTGTTATTAAAATGTTTATAGCCCAAAATAAAGAAAACTCCATAAGCATATACCCTCCTTTTCCCTTATTATATTGTATTCTCATAAACTTTCATACATGTACCAAGATAAGTATAAACTTAAATTCCCAATAAATAATGGATTATTCTATTGACATATAAGTAAGAAATAAGAATCTCTAATAAAATAATCCATTTATTAATAGTTTATAAAACTTCTCCATCTTGATACCATCTAACTATTGCGAAAATGTGATTAAATGTATATGCTTATTTTATAATAAACTATACTTTTGTTGACTGTTAGGAACAGCAGGATGTATAGTATAAAAAAGAAAACTGATAGTTAAGAATATATTTCGTATTGGATGTTAATTCTAACGATTTAAGGAGTTGAGCGGCATGATTCACCAATCATTGAAAGCGTTCCCTAGTAATTTTCTTTGGGGTGCTGCATCTGCAGCGTATCAAGTAGAAGGTGCGTGGAATGAGGATGGAAAAGGAATATCTAATTGGGATGAATTTGTGAGAATTCCTGGAAAAACATTTAAAGGAACAAATGGAGATGTAGCGGTAGATCATTACCATCGTTATAAAGAAGATGTAAAGCTGATGGCTGAAATGGGAATGAAAGCTTATCGTTTTTCCGTTGCTTGGACTCGTATTTTTCCAGAAGGAAGAGGAGAAGTAAATCAAGCGGGAATTGATTTCTATAATAATTTAATTAATGAACTTATAAAGTATAATATTGAGCCGGTTCTTACCCTTTATCATTGGGATCTTCCCCAAGTGCTTCAGGATGAATATGGGGGCTGGGAATCTCGTAAGATTATTGAGGATTTCACCAATTATAGTATCGAATTATTTAAACAGTTTGGGGACCGAGTGAAATATTGGGTTAGTTTAAATGAGCAAAATATTTTTACAGGTTTAGGCTACCGTATGGCTGTACATCCACCTGGAGTGACAGATGAAAAACGTTTCTATCAAGTGAATCACCATGCAAACTTAGCGAATGCTAGTGTTATCAAGGCATTCCGCCAATATGTTCCAAATGGGAAAATTGGTCCTAGCTTTGCATATTCTCCTGCATATGCTTTAACTTCTAAGCCAGAAGATATTATTGCGGCAGAGAATGCAGAGGAATTGAATAGTCATTGGTGGATGGATATTTATGCTTGGGGAAGATACCCTGAGGCTGCATGGAACTATTTAGAGGCAAATGGATTAGCTCCAGAGGTGGAAGATGGAGATTTTGAATTATTACGAGAAGGCACTCCTGATTTCATGGGACTTAACTATTATCAAACAACGACCTTTGAGAAAAATCCATTAAAAGGCGGAGTAGGTAGTGCTGAAATGAACACTTCTGGGAAGAAAGGTACTTCACAGGATTCAGGAATACCTGGTGTGTTCAAAACAGTTGAAAATCCAAATCTAGAAAGAACAGATTGGGATTGGAATATTGATCCACAAGGATTACGTATAGCGCTTCGCAGAATAACAAATCGCTATCATCTACCAATTCTCATCAGTGAAAATGGCTTAGGTGCATTCGATAAACTGGAAGAAGGCGATATCGTTCATGATGATTACCGCATTGATTTTATCCGCGCTCACATTAATGCGATGCAAGAAGCAATTACAGATGGAGTAGACTTAATGGGATATTGTGTATGGTCGTTTACCGATCTTCTAAGCTGGTTGAACGGATTCCAAAAACGATACGGTTTCGTTTACATCAATCAGCATGAAGAAGGAACGCATGACCTTCGTCGGATTAAGAAGAAAAGCTTTTATTGGTATAAGGAAGTAATCGAATCGAACGGGGAAAATAGATAAGAAGGAGCAGCTTCGCACATGCTTTTATTATAGGCAATGTGAGGCTGCTTTTTTTTGTTGTCTGTCCTTATAGAAGTAGTAATTCCCCCCACCTACCAAAAGAAATTACTGTCGATTTTCGGTGTTCGGTGAATAGTGGATTGATTGCAATGTGTACAAAATCACTTTATCCCTTTATTCAGAAAAAAAGGAATTTAATAGAATAATCCTTTATATAGTCTGTCTTGCTGTGAGTATAGATATATAAAAATTCGATTATTTTCCATTTGTCATCTTGCCCAAGGTAGTAATAATTATAGAAATTCATTAAATCGTCAAATTTAAAGTCTTTTTTTTTTGCAAAAGTAGATATAATGGAACTATAAAAGATGTATAAGTTATACTTCTTTTAATAGTAAAAATATTCTTGTTTTACAAAAGAAGAAGTGAATAGGAATATGATATTAACATAGTGCTTCGAATACTTACGGAATAATTTATTTGCGTAATATTATTTTCAAGAAATTATGTGATTTATTTCACAAATAATCCACCTAACTAGCTGAAACTTGGAGGGACGAAAATGAAAAAGAAATTAGTGATGATTGGAAATGGTATGGCGGGAGTTCGTACGATTGAAGAAATAATGAAGAGAAATGCGGACCTTTTCGATATTACCATTATTGGGGACGAACCTTATCCGAACTATAACCGGATTATGCTTTCAAATGTTTTACAGGGAAAAACAACTGTAAATGATATAAATATTAATGATTGGAACTGGTACCAAGAAAATCATATTAATCTATTAACAGGTGAAAAAGCGATAAAGATTGAGAGAGAAGAGAAAGCGGTAATCACAGATAAAGGAAAGGTAATCGAATATGATGAACTCATCCTTGCAACAGGATCTAGTGCCTTTATTTTACCGATACCAGGAAGTGATTTAGAAGGAGTAATTGGTTTCAGAACGATTGATGATACGGAAAAAATGATGGAAACAGCAAAGTCTTATAAAAAAGCGGTTGTTATCGGCGGCGGGTTATTAGGATTAGAAGCAGCAAGAGGATTGATTGACCGTGGAATGGAAGTTCATGTTGTCCATTTATTACCTACCTTGATGGAGCAACAGCTAGATGCAGCGGCGGCAAATCTTCTTAGAAAAGATTTAGAAGCACAAGGGATGAAATTCTTAATGGAAAAGCAGACGGCAGAGATATATGGGGAAGACCGTGTGCAGGGATTAACATTTACAGACGGTACGAGTGTTGAATGTGATCTGGTCGTAATGGCTGTGGGAATTCGACCAAACGTGGCAATTGCCCGTGAAGCAGGATTGGATGTAAATCGTGCCATTATTGTTAATGATCATATGGTAACTTCTGATCCATCAATCTATGCAGTAGGTGAGTGTGCGGAACATAAGGGAATTGCCTATGGATTAGTTGCTCCTCTGTATGAACAAGGAATGGCCCTTGCAGATTGTATTACAGGGAGAGAAGGAAAAGGATACCAAGGTTCCATTCTTTCTACTCAATTAAAAGTGGCAGGATGTGACTTATTCTCTGGTGGGAAAATCCATGAAGATGAAAATACAGAAGCCATTATTGTCCATGATCAGTTTGCTAAAGTATATAAAAAGATTTTAGTAACAGATAACAAAATTGTTGGGATTGTTTTATACGGAGATGCTTCTGATGGAAATCGATTATTTAATATGTTGAAAAAACAAGCAGATATAAGCGAATATACAAGTTCTTCTGTTTTAAGCAAGAGCGGGCAGGATGATGAACTTGATATGGTAGCAAGTATGAGTGCCGACGATACAGTGTGTGGGTGTAACGGGGTGACAAAGGGTGCGATTGTTCATTCAATCTTAGAGCAAGGATTGTCTACTTTTGAAGAAGTGAAAGGATGTACCAAAGCAGGGGCATCTTGTGGAAAATGTAAACCAATAGTAGAAGGTATTTTAGCACATACACTTGGTGACAGTTTTGATGCTTCCATTCAAAAAACAGGAATGTGCAGCTGTACCACCCTTACTCGTGATGAAGTAGTAGCACAGATACAAGAAAAGCAGCTTAAATCTCCGAAAGAAGTACGAATGGTACTTGATTTTGCAAGTGAGGAAGGATGTTCTAAATGTCGTCCGGCATTAAACTATTATATGCGGATGCTGTTCCCAGAAGAGTATGAGGATGATAAAGCTTCCAGATTTGTAAATGAAAAAATGGAAGGGAATATTCAAAAAGATGGTACTTTCTCCATCATTCCTCGTATGTATGGTGGAACAACTACTGCAGAGGATTTAGTAAAAATAGGAGAAGTAGCGAAAAAATACAATGTACCATTAGTAAAAATCACTGGTGCAAGTCGAATCGGACTATATGGAGTAAAGAAAGAGGATGTACCACATGTTTGGGAAGACCTAGGAATGCGTTCTGGTTATGCGTATTCTAAATCCCTTCGTAACGTAAAATCATGTGTGGGTTCAAGATTTTGTCGCTTCGGCACACAAGATTCATTAGGACTTGGCATTAAATTAGAACAAGCACTAGAGATGGTTGATACTCCTCATAAAATGAAAATGGGCGTTACCGGCTGTCCAAGAAACTGTGCGGAAGTGCTAACAAAAGACTTTGGTGTCATTTGTGTAGAAAATGGCTATCAGCTGTATATCGGTGGAAATGGCGGTACAGAAGTCCGTGAATGTGATAGCTTAACAACCGTGCAAACAGAAGAAGAAGTAATTACGATGGCAAAGGCGTTTGTTCAGTATTATCGAGAAAATGCTAATTATGGAGAAAGAACGGCTCCATGGGTAGAACGCATGGGTAGTGAAACAGTGAAAGAAACATTGTTAAATGCAAGAAATATGAAACAGTTTGTAAGCCGGTTTGAAAAAGCGAAAACAACCTACGAAGAAGCTTGGTCTTCTGTCTTAAACGATGAAACGAAGAGAGAAATGTATGAAGTGATAAAAGGATAATAGCAGAGAACAAAAATGGAGGGTATACATGATGACTGCAACTTTAGAATGGAATAAGATTATGAGACTAGCTGATTTACCAAAGCAAATTGGCAAAGAGGTTCATTTAAAAGGAAAATCAATTGCATTATTTCATCTTTCAAATGGAGAGGTGCGAGCCGTTGCGAATAGTTGTCCCCATCAAAATGGACCATTGGCAGAGGGAATAGTATCAGGCGAATATGTTTTCTGTCCGCTTCATGATTGGAAAATTTCTTTAGTCACAGGCGAAGTTCAAAAACCGGATAATGGCTGTGTCGAGGTTTATGAAACGCAAATAAAAGATGACTATATTTATATAATGGTGTAAGAGATGAATACGAACAAGGGGTATGTAGCATTTGTCGGAGCAGGGCCTGGGGATATTGGATTGATTACAAATAAGGGAATAGAGTGTTTGAAAAATGCAGATGTTGTCTTGTATGATCGCTTAGCAAATCCACGTTTATTGCGTTTTACTAGCAAGGATTGTGCGTTTATCTATTGTGGAAAGCTACCAAACAATCATATCATGCGACAAGAAAAGATTAATGAAACATTGGTGACAGAGGCGTTAAAGGGAAAATATGTTGTCCGGTTAAAAGGGGGAGATCCTTCTGTTTTTGGAAGAGTAGGGGAAGAAGCAGAGGCAATTGCGAAATACGATATTCCCTTTGAAATTGTACCTGGGGTGACATCCAGCATTGCCGCGAGTGCCTATGCTGGAATTCCAGTAACTCATCGTGATTATAGTACTAGTTTTACGATTCGAACAGGGCATGCCTGTAAGAAGAATGAGGATTCCGTTCATCATGAACCTAAGCCAGAAGCGATAGGAGATACACTTGCCTATTATATGGGAGTGAAAGGTTTACCAGCAATTTGTGAAAGTTTAATAGCTCAAGGTAAGGCTAGTGACACAAAAGTAGCTGTTATTGAGTGGGCAACACTAGGAAAACAACGAGTAGTCGAGGGTACCTTGAAAACAATTGTGGAAAAGGTAAGAGTAGCAAAGCTTGGGAATCCAGCTTTAACGATTATTGGAGATGTCGTTCAACTAAGATCATCGATTGCTTGGTTTGAGAAAAAATCCTTTTATCAAAAGAGGCTATTAATTGCCAAAAGCTCATCAGAAGAAAGTTTGCTAGAAAGATATTTTTCAAGAAATGGTGCGGAAGCCTATGCCTTTCCTACTTTAAAATCTAGCGCTCACACTTATACAATGGAAGAATTGCAATTGATTGTGCATGCGGAAAGATTGATTTTTGGTTCTTCAGAAGGGGTAGACTACGTGTTTTCCCAACTATTTCAAGCAGGTTATGATTTACGTGATCTTCCTAGACAGATTGAACACCTATCAGATAAAACGCGTAAGGAATTAGAAAAAAGAGGCATTCGAAGCATAAAGGCAGCCTATGACAAAAAAAGTGCTATTTTAATAGGGAATGAACAAGGAAATCAAGTATTCTCAGATAATCTTCTAGCATTACCTAGTCATACTATTCAAATAGATGAACGTTTTCATGAAGTAAATGAACGCTTATTGACAGAAGATAAATGGGAAACAGTTATTTTTCCCAATAAACGATCCGTTGATTTATTTTTACAAGAATGGCTAACCTTTAGTGAAAAAGATCCAAAGCAACTTTCGTTTGCTGCAATTGGCCAATCAGTGAAAGATTATGCAATCAAGCGGGGATTTAGTCAGATAGATGAGCAGGTTCAACAAGAACTAGATAAACAGGATTGGAAGCGTGAGTGCTAATGGATGCAGTGATATATATTGGTCATGGTAGCCGGATAGGAGAAGGGAATAAACAATTCATAGCGTTTATAGAAGAAGTAAAAAAAGAAGTAAACATCCCAGTGCAAGAAATTGCTTTTTTGGAACTGGCTTCACCATCTATTAGTGAAACAATGGAAAAAGTAATTCTGGCTGGTGCTAGAGATATTCTAGTGGTACCTGTGCTATTGTTTGCAGCAGCTCATTTTAAAAGAGATATTCCAGAAGAATTGGAGATTGTGAAAGCAAGGTTTCCAGAAGTACGTTTTTCTGTTACCAAACCTTTTGACTTGCATCCGAAAATGATGAATTTGGTTTTAAAAAGAATAGCAGAAAAACAATTAGATACGGACGGAGTTATTCTTTTAGTTGGAAGAGGCAGTAGTGATCCAGAACCAATTTTGAAACTAAAGGAAATAAGTAGTCATATCCAACAAAGATTAGATGTGCCAGTCTATACTGCTTTTTTGACAGCTGGAAATCCAGGCTTTGTTTGTGAATTGGAGAGACTGCAAATGGAATATAAAAATATTTGCGTTGTACCATACTTACTTTTCACGGGGAAGCTATTAAAAAGAATGGCCAGTAAAGTAGCAGAAAGTAATAATGACGTTATTCTTTGTGAGCCATTAAAGTATGATTGTTTAATGAAGGAAGTATTGCTCGAAAGAATGGAAGAGCAATGCGGTGGAGCTGTAAAGGAAAAACAGCTAGTACATTAGGTAGAGGAGTGTCGTGATGAAAGAGGTAATTACTGCATTTAGTAACACTGCATTAACGAAGATTAACGCCTTACATGTAAGTAGAAAGAAGTATTTAGTAGGTGCCATGCTAGCTGGATTTTTTGTTGGACTAGGAATTATTCTTATTTTTACAATCGGCGGGTTGCTTGGTTCAACTGGATTTGCAGGGACGAAAATTATAATGGGTGTTTCCTTTGGCATTGCCTTGAGTTTAGTAATTATGGCAGGCGCTGATTTGTTTACCGGTAATAATATGGTAATGACAATCGGCATGTTAGAGAATAAAGTAACCTGGAAAGATACAGGAAAGGTATGGGGATATAGCTATATTGGCAACTTTATCGGTTCTATTCTCGTGGCATTATTATTTAGCTATTCTGGATTAGCTGTTGGAGGAGTAGCAGATTTTATCACAAATGGAGCTGCAGCAAAAATGAATGCTCCGTTTATGGAATTACTTATCCGCGGGATTCTTTGTAATATATTAGTTTGCTTAGCAGTTTGGTGTTCTGTGAAATTAAAGGACGAAACAGCAAAATTAATCATGATTTTTTGGTGTCTATTTGCCTTTATTACTTCTGGATTTGAGCATAGTGTTGCAAATATGACTCTATTATCTATTGCCCTTATTATTCCTCATCCTGAGACAGTTTCTATTGGAGGAATGTTTGCTAATTTGCTGCCAGTAACAATCGGAAATATAATCGGTGGCGCTTTATTTGTAGGGGCAGCCTATTGGTATCATATTTCGGAGAAGACAAAAGCAGTGGTTAAATCCTTTAAAAAAGAAGCTTAATTTTTCGTCATTCATGTGAAAGATATCACAAAAATCTATCTCAGAAAAAGGAGGTAGATTTTTTATTTTCCTTCTTGAAATTGAAAGGTGAATACCTTGCCCTTTTATGAACAAAATATAATGAATAAAAGAGGAAAAATTGCATTAAAAGGATGTGCACGAAAAAATGGTCACAAAAGTCAGTAAGACGATCCAAAATATCCAACAATTTAGTCAACCATTTACCGACATAGAGGGGCTAACCGATCTAATCCAGCAGGCTAGTAAGGCAAAATACGTATTACTTGGCGAAGCTACCCATGGGACAGCAGAATTCTATACCATTCGTGCAGAAATTAGTAAGAAGTTAATAAAAGAGCACGGCTTCACTTATCTAGCGGTAGAGGGAGATTGGCCGTCTTGTTATGAAGTGAATCTGTATGTAAAAGGGCACTCAACCTATTCTCATGCAAGAGAAGTACTTTCCCAGTTTCACAGATGGCCAACATGGATGTGGGCAAATGAAGAAATCATTCCGCTCATCGAGTGGTTGAAAGAATATAACCTTGATAAGCAAGAAGCGGAGAAAGTAGGTTTTTATGGAATTGATGTTTATAGTCTATGGGAATCGTTGGAGACAATTGTTACTTATTTGCAAAAAATAGATTCTCCAGATCTGGACAAAGCAATGCAGGCAATTACTTGTTTTCACCCCTATAACAAAAGACCAGAGCAATATGGCATGTCGGCTGCTTTTTTAGGAGAAAGCTGTAGAGAGGAAGTATTGCAGCTTCTAAATTCCATTGTATCGAAAAGAAAGCAATACATGGAAAAGGAAAGGGAGTCCTATCTTAATTTACAAATAAATGGACTAGTGTCCAAAAATGCAGAAGCCTACTATAAAGCAATGATTACAGATGATACCGAATCATGGAATATTCGTGATCATCATATGGTAGAAGCTTTAAAAATTATTAGCGATTTCTATGGGAAGGAAGCAAAGGGAATTGTTTGGGAGCATAATACCCATGTTGGAGATGCCAGAGCAACTGGTATGGAACAAGAAGGTTTAGAAAATGTTGGCCAAATCACGAGAGAAAAATTTGGAGAGAACAATGTATATGCAGTCGGATTTGCTACCTACAAAGGGACTGTCATTGCCGCAGAAAAATGGGGAGAGCCCTACAAAATTATGGATATTCCCAAAGCACAGCCTAATAGCTGGGAAGAAATATTACATAGGGCAGGCTCGTTTAATAAATACCTAACATTTACAGAAGAAAACAGAAACTTGTTTAATCGTATAATCGGTCATCGTGCTGTCGGGGTAATATATGAACCAGCATATGAACATTATGGAAATTATGTACCGTCTAAGATTTCCGAGCGATATGATGGATTTATATTTGTAGATCAGTCGAAGGCGGTCACACCGATTCCTAAGGAATAACAAGGGAATCGCATTAAATGAAAGGAATTTACATGTTAGTCAGTTTTTATTCAAGAACTTTTGTTCATGATAAAACGTAAAGGGATGAAGTGTCAGTTATTATAATGAAAAATCTCTTTCTATAGTAACTGAGACTTTATACCGATTTTAAGGCATTCCTTAAGTGCATAATATTGTTTGAATTGAGAGACTACTTTTTGCATAAGCTCGATTTGTCTAATATTCAAATCTACTAAGGTTCTCCCACTATCTCAATTTCATGGAGCCGTTCATCAAATATAGAAGCTTCTTTAATCTTTCAATATCTACCAAATCCTAAATCGTCATTTAGTAAGCAGACAACTTTCTTAATTTTTCCAAACAAGAGTGCTCCGGTACACCTTGGGTTAGGCTCTACTTTTCCACTCTTACTTTGTTTTGAAATTTATTAAGCTAATGTCATGTCAGAATATAAAGTAGTTAAAACAAATCCCGCTTTCACATTTGTGATTTTATTTGCACAAAATATATATATAATGTTAATATCATTATTAAGAAACAACACTATTAAGGGGTCGCTATATAAAATGAAAAAAGATGAAGATAAGTTATTAGTCCGCATTGCTGAAATGTACTATCAAGAAAACAAAACGCAAAGCCAAATTGCTACGGAACTAAATATTCATCGTTCAACAATTAGTCGTTTGTTAAAAAGATCAAAAGAAGAAGGAATAGTTCAAGTAA
>NZ_DALZDK010000017.1:12143-44510 GCF_031978665.1 Niallia sp.
AACAATAAAATATGACACTGCAGGTACCTATTCATTGGAACAAGAATTAGAAAAGCGATACAACCTTGATCGTGCAATAATCGTGCATGTAGGTCAAGAAGTAGAAACAAAGAAAAAAGAACAACTGATGGGGAAAGCGGTTAGTGATTATATTTCACAAATTGTACAGGATTCGATGAAAATTGGTTTTTCATGGGGAAGATCATTAGCAGCCACGGTTGAGAAATTGGAATACCAATCAACAAATGATATTACATGTGTTCCAATGATTGGTGGTCCAGCAGGAGCATTGTCTAGTGAATATCATGTAAATACGATAACATATCAAGCAGCAAAAAAGCTTAATGGAAGTGCCTTAATGATTGATTCTCCAGCTATTACTGGATCACCTGATATTAAAAATTCTTTATTGAATACACCGTATAATATAAAATTAACTAATCTTTGGAAAGAGCTTGATATGGCCATATTTGGGATAGGAAGTCCTTTAATTGCGAGAAAAGAAGTATGGAAAGCTTTTTATGGTGAATCCATTATTGCAGAGTTAAAAGAAAATAATGTGGTTGGTGATATATTATCAAGCTTTTTTGATATCAATGGAAAGCATGTTAAATTGGAACTTCATGATCGTAGAATCGGTATTGATTTTGATACTTTAAAAAAAATTAAGGTACGTATTGGGGTTGCTGAATCAAAAGATAAATCTTTAGCCATTCTTGGTGCATTAAGAGGTAATCTTTTAACATCATTAATAACGACTGAGGAAACTGCAAAGGACATTTTATTTTTAGATAAATCTTAATAATTGATAGTTTAAAGCAAATGACAGTACACTCATTTGCTTTTTTTATTATGTTTCACAAATGTGAACATTAAAAATAATTTGTGATTTTTATGTTGACGATTTGAAAGGGTTTACATATAATGAGGTTATAACAAATGTGATTTATAATTCACTAATGTGAAGGGGCTGATGCAGTGAGTTGGTTAAACCTTGAAGGAAAAGTAGTTATTGTTACAGGAGGGTCTTCAGGAATTGGTGATTCAATTACTAAAAATCTATGTAATTTAGGCGTAAAAGTAATTAATGCCGATATTAGAGAAGGGGAATATACGCATAAAAATTTAAATTTTCATAAAACAGATGTTTCCTCAAGAGACTCTGTACAACGTGCCGTTGACTATACAATTGAAATATTTGGGAAAATTGATGGACTTATAAACAACGCTGGCATAAATATTCCGGCTCTACTAGTAGATGGAAAGAAAAGTCATAGTGAGTTTGAAATACATGATGAAATCTTTGAAAAAATGGTGAATATCAATCAAAAAGGAGTTTATTTAATGAGCCAGGCTGTTGGAAGATGGCTAGTAAAACAAGGATATGGTGTAATTGTGAACATGTCTTCTGAAAGTGGTTTAGAAGGTTCAGAAGGACAAAGCTGTTATGCAGCAACGAAGGCGGCAGTGAATAGTTTTACTCGTTCTTGGGCGAAGGAGCTGGGGAAAAAAGGAGTAAGAGTCATTGGAATAGCACCTGGTATCTTGGAGGAAACTGGATTAAGGACTATTGATTATGAAACTGCTTTAGCCTATACAAGAAATATTACTATTGATGAGTTACGAGCAGGATACAATAAAACTAGTACTATCCCATTAGGAAGAAGTGGGAAATTATCTGAAGTTGCTGATTTAGTTGCATACTTATTGTCAGAAAAATCCAGTTATATCACTGGAGTTACAATAAATATTGCGGGAGGAAAAACGAGAGGATAGGAGGATAATATATGAGCAGAGTTATTTTAGTAGGACATGGAAAGTTAGCACTTGAAATGAAAAATTCAGCTGAAATGATTTTTGGGAAAATGGATAAATTTTCAGCAATCGAATTTAAAATGGAAGAGGGTTTAGAAAGCCTGTCCAAAAAAATTCATGAAGAAATAAGCGCTTTTAATAGAGAAGATACATTAATTTTAACCGATTTGTTTTGTGGAACCCCATATAATGCGGGATGTGCTATTTGTATGAAAGAACCATCAATCAATATAGAAGTTATCTCAGGAATGTCGTTACCTTTAGTGTTAGAAGCTGCTACATTATTAAATAATACACCAATTAATGAAATCTCAAATATTCTAATTGAGTATGCTAGTGAAATGGTAAAATCTTTTGAAAATCAGATTGTTGAAGAGGAGGAGTTATAATTGATAGTTAATTTAGCAAGAATTGATGATAGATTAATACATGGTCAAGTAGCTACAGTTTGGGCGAAAGTAGCTAAAGCTCAACGAATTATTGTTGTCAGTAAGGAAGTTGATGGTGATCAGATTCGTAAAACATTAGTTAAACAAGCAGCTCCTCCAGGAATTAAGGTCAACATAGTGGATGTGGAAAAAGCGATCAAAGTATACAATAATCCGAAGTATGAAAAAGAAACAGTGTTTTATTTATTTACAAATCCTTCAGAAGTAGTGGAAATAATAAAAGGGGGAGTTCCAATAAAATCAGTAAATGTGGGAGGTATGCAATTTAAGGCTGGTAGAAAACAAATTACAAAAGCAATCTCAGTTGGTGCAGAAGATATTACTGCATTTAATGAATTGAAGATTTTAGGAGTAGAGTTAGATTGCAGAGTAGTAGCATCAGATCCAAAGATAGATTTTGAACAGAAGCTAAAAGAAGCTATTAGAGTCTAAAAAGAAGGAGAATAATTATGGATATTTCTATTATTCAAGTAATATTAATTTTTGTTTTCTCTTGTATAGCAGGGATGGGTAGTGTTCTTGACGAGTTTCAAACACATAGACCTCTTATAGCTTGTACTGTTGTTGGCCTTATTTTGGGAGATGTAACAACTGGGGTTATTTTAGGGGGAACATTAGAATTAATAGCTTTAGGATGGATGAATATAGGTGCGGCTCAATCACCAGATTCTGCTTTAGCTAGCGTAATATCTACTATTCTAGTAGTTGTTGGCTCACAAGATATTCAAGCTGGTATCGCGATTGCTCTTCCCGTTGCAGCAGCCGGTCAAGTATTAACAGTTATTGCACGGACAATTACTGTAGCATTTCAACATGCAGCTGATAAAGCAGCAGAAGAGGCTGCTTTTAACAAAATAATTTTCCTTCATTTTAGCGCGCTTTTTATTCAAGCATTACGAGTTGCATTACCAGCAACAATAGTAGCAATTTTTGTTAGCGCTGATATGGTGAACAATATGCTCAATGCCATCCCAGATGTAGTTACAGGTGGGCTAGCAGTTGCAGGTGGATTTATTGTTGTTGTCGGATATGCAATGGTTCTTAATATGATGAGTGTAAAGTATTTAATGCCTTTCTTCTTTTTAGGCTTTGTTTTAGCTGGATACCTAGATTTTAGTTTACTGGCATTTGGAATAATTGGATTAATATTGGCACTGATATTCCTTCAGTTAAATCCGAATTATAAAAAACAAGATGTTGCTATAGCAAGTTCAGGTGTTGGTGCAGTTGATAATACCAGTCTGAAAGACGATGAATTAGAAGATTAGGAGCTGACATTATGAATGAATCGAAATCATCTATATCAAAAAAAGATATTTTTAAAACCTTTTTATATTCGAATTTCCAACAAGCTTCCTTTAATTATGAGCGGATTCACGCACTAGCATTTTGTGTAGATATGATTCCTACTATTAAAAGAGTTTACAAAACTAAAGAAGATCAAGCAGAGGCTCTAAAGCGTCACCTAACTTTTTTTAATACAACACCTGCTGTAGTTGGTCCAGTAATTGGTGTAACCATGGCTATGGAAGAAGCAAAAGCAAAAGGATCAGATATTGATGAAGGAACAATTAATAGTTTAAAAGTAGGGTTAATGGGACCACTAGCTGGTGTTGGAGATCCTCTCGTTTGGGGAACATTACGTCCTATTACAGCAGCTATTGGTGCATCATTAGCTCTCTCGGGAAATATTCTTGGGCCAATTGTTTTCTTCTTGATTTTTAATATAGTACGTCTAGCTATGAAATGGTATGGCTTAAACTATGGACTAAAAAAAGGCCTGGATATTGTTAAAGATCTCTCAACCAACTTACTTCAAAAGTTAACAGAAGGAGCTACTATTTTAGGATTATTCATCATGGGAGTATTAGTAACAAAATGGACCTCGATAAATGTACCAATCGTAGTATCAAAAACTACTGGAGCAGATGGAGATACAATAATCACTACCGTTCAGAATATTTTAGATGACTTAGTTCCTGGTTTACTAGCCTTAGGATTAACATTGCTAGTCATGAAGTTATTAAAGAAAAAAGTCAGTCCAATACTATTAATCTTCGGTTTATTTGCAATTGGAATAATTGGATACGGATTGGGAATTTTAGCATAATTAATTAAAGTAGGGGAGATAAATATGTTAACAAAAGCAGTACGACTATATGGAAAAAAAGATTTGCGATTAGAAGAATTTGAACTCCCACCCATTAAAGAAAACGAAATTCTTGCATCAGTAGTAACAGATAGCATATGTATGTCAACTTGGAAACTGACAAACCAAGGCGAGGAACATAAAAAGGCACCAAAAGATTTAACACAAAATCCTGTTATTATTGGTCATGAATTTTGTGGTGAAATTATAGAGGTGGGAAATAAATGGAAACATCAATATAAGGTTGGCGAACGTTATGTTCTGCAAGCAAATTTGCAATTGCCAGATAAGCCGGATTGTCCCGGCTATTCGTATCCCTATACTGGTGGAGATGCTACCTATATTATAATATCCTCAGATGTTATGGAACAAGATTGTTTGATACCATATCATGGAGACACATACTTTGAAGGATCTTTAGTAGAACCATTATCATGTGTAATAGGTGCATTTGAAGCGAACTATCATCTTATAGAAGGTACTTATAATCATAAAATGGGAATAAAAGAAAATGGAAACCTACTTATTATGGGAGGCACAGGTCCTATGGGATTACTGGCGATAGATTATGCCATAAATGGACCAATAAAACCAAAAAGACTAGTAGTAACAGATAGACATGAGGAAAAATTAGTTAGAGCAGAAAAACTTTATCCTAGTCAGAATGGAATAGAAATAAACTATGTAAATGTGAAAGATATAGAGAATCAAGTTGAATTTCTAAAAGAGATTACTGGATCAGGTTATGATGATATATTTGTATTTGTTCCTTCAGAAACTGCTATTACAGATGGATCTGCATTACTTAATCGGGATGGATGTTTAAACTTTTTTGCCGGTCCGCAAAATAAAGACTTTGAGGCAAAAATAAATTTCTACGATTTACACTATAACTTTACTCATTATGTTGGTACATCTGGTGGTAATACTCAAGATATGAGAAAAGCAGTAAAACTTATTGAAAACAAGAAAGTTAATGTAGCGAATATAGTTACACATATTCTTGGATTAAATGCAGTGGGAGAAACAACTCTTAACTTACCAGAAATAGGTGGAGGAAAAAAACTAGTCTACACTCATAAGAATTTTAATCTTATTAATATTGATAGGATTAAAGAAGGTGAATTAGCAGAGATTCTCTTTAAAACTGGTGGGATTTGGAGCAAGGAAGCAGAGGATTATATTTTAGAAAACTAACAATAATTTTTAGTCAATTTGTAAATGACTTATTATTAATCTTTAAAATCTAAAAAATATTAATAATCAAGAGCTTCCATCTAGTTTGATAGGAGTTCTCGATTATTTTTTTATTAAAGATTATAATTTACATTAGTGAATTCTATTATTTTTAAATAGTATCTAAGTATTACCAGAATGAGAACTTTAATTTTGCACTCCCGTTCTCAACAAATAATTACTTGTGTGCAACAGGCTAACCGCTAATATATTAATTGGTTAACTATTTTCATCCCCAATAAACTAGAAAGAGGGTTAACCATTCTCTAGTTAATCCCCCCTTAGCTTGAGTTATTTTTTGAAATTCTATCTTAGTTCTAATCGCCCACTCTTAAAAGCATTTTGAACACTATAACTATCCTTTGGAAAAATAAACGTCCAAGGCATACTCACTTGTGAAGGAATGACTAGGTCTGGCAACGTGAAGTCTTTTTCCGCAATCACTTCATTATTAACACTGTAATGTAATTTTGCATCTATTAAGGTCAGCGGATGTTCCGTAAAATTATGAACCAATACTGATACAAGTAGGGCATCTCTATGATTAATTGCTTCTCGGATAGGAGAAAAAACTACACTTGAGCTATTTAAATCCTTTGTTTCCTTAAAGATTTTTTCTATATTTTCTCGATCCTGAGGGGCTATTTGCTTATCCCAGGAAGATTCAAATTGCAATTGCTGCATAACTATAACCACCTTTTGAAGTGAAGTGTAACATAAGTGAGGGAAAGAATCTAATAAACGTATCAAGTTATAATCTGAATGGAAGTGTAGGAAAAGGAACTGTCTCTTGCTTCCATTTATAGTATTAAATAAGATTTGTGCTTAACACTGTATTTAAGAGGATTCAATGTAGAGTAAGCAAGATTCTAGATGTGATTTTAATTTTTTAAATGTCATAAATATAGATTGGAAGAATATACATCTACAGAAAATTAAATTCTTAAGAGGAGAGATAAGCAAGAAGTTGTATGACAACACACAACTTGAAGAGAGTGAAGGTGGAAATGGTTAAACAAATTAATAGGCAGAGTGTGGTTGATGAAATTTATGATCAGATAATTCAGAAGATTTATAATGGTTATTGGGGCCTTGGAGAAAAACTTCCTTCTGAACATCAATTGTGTGAAATGTTAGGGGTAAGTAGAACGAGTATTAGAAGTGCATTACAAAAATTAAGTGTACAAAAGATCATTGAAATCAAACACGGGCAAGGATCATTTGTTTCTAATTTTGCAAAGGTAAGTATTTTGAGTAGCTTAGATACATTAAATGTAGAATTAAAGTTAACTAAGGAAGATATATTAGAAATGCTTGAATTCCGTGAAGCAATTGAATTTAAGTGTATTGATCTCGCTGTGGAAAGAGCAACTGAAGAAGATGTTTTAAATTTAGAAAGAGCTTTAAAAAAAATGATACAAAACAAAAAAGAATACAAAAAGTACACTGTTGCTGATTTTGAATTTCACTTAGTTATTGCTAAGGCTTCAAAAAACAAGCTGCTTTTTGAAGTATTGAAAAATTCAAAATACTTTTACTTATATTTAGAGGAATTGAATAGAGTCATAGGTGTGAACCAAAACAGTATAGATGGACATACGAAACAGTATGAATGTTTTAAAAAGAGGGATGCAGAAGGTATTAAAGACCAGATAAGAAGAGGAGTAATGGAAATGTTAGAAAAACTTAATATGACTTAGTAACGATAAAATTTCCGAAAAGTTGTATGACGTGCCACCTTATAGGTTGTTCTCTATTTCTAAAAAATATCATTTTTAGAAATAGATTTTATTTAGAAAAGATGGGGGTAGTGAGAAAATGAAAAAAATTAAAATGGGGTTAGTTTTCTTGCTTTTTATTGTAAGCGTTTTATCTGGGTGTTCATCAAAAGAAGGGGCTGGTGAATCAGAAGATGGCGTAGTAACTTTAAAAATTATGTCTGTTTCACAAACAGAACAACCAGACGGGGAACTTGAACAAAAAATTGCGGATGAATACATGAAGCAAAATCCTAAAGTTAAGATTGAATTTATAGGGGTTCCAATGAATGATTTATATAAGAAGCTTACAACATTAGCAACAAGTAATGATTTGCCCGATGCTTTTACTATGACACCTGAATTTATGAGAACAGCTCATGATATGGGAATGACAGCTAATCTTACTGAATTATTAGGAGAAGAGTATTTAAAAGATTTTTACGAAAATATTATTGATGAAGCAAGTATAAATGGGGAATTACAATTAATCCCATGGAACGCGACCCCGCAAGCGTTAATCTTTAGAGGAGATTGGTTTGAAGAAGAAGGTTTAGAGGCGCCGAAGACTTGGGATGAATTTATAGAAGTAGCTCAAAAGCTAACAAAAGATAAAGATGGAGATGGTCAAGTAGATCAATGGGGATTTGGGTTAGTTGGAACTAGAAACGGTTCTGGTGCTTCAAGATTTATACCTATTTTACGTTCCTTTGGTGCAGCAGAAATTAGAAAAGATAATAACGGAAATTGGATTACAGACTTAGGTTCAGATGAAGCTAAAAAGGCATTTCAACTTTATGGAGATTTAAATAATAAATATAAAGTTGTTCCACCAGGGGTTACTGAATCTGGTTTTCCTGAGGTAGCGAGTTTATTTGCAACAAATAAAGTGGCTATGATGATTACTGGACCTAATGCATTAGGAGCAATATATGCGGAAAATCCTGATTTAAAAGGTAAAGTCTATAGTACTCCAGTTCCAAAAGATATTGAATATTCCTCTAATTTTGGCCTTATTGGATATGGAATTTCAGAGAACAGTGAACATAAAGAAGAAGTAGCAGATTACTTGAAATTTCTAGTAAACAAAGAAAATTCCCTTCAATGGAATAAGGATACAGGGAGACTTCCAACAAGAAAGGATGTAGGGGAGTCACAACAATTAAATACACCTGAAATGGCAGGATATTCAGAGGCTATCACATATGCATTTCATTTACCAGAGATCTCTTCATATAGCCAATTCCAAGATATAATAGCTGAAGCTTATCAAACAATGTTAACGAATAGTGAAAGCGTCGAAAATATTGTGAAAAAAGCTGAGAATCGTGCAGAAGATCTAATTAGTAAAGAATAATTTTTAGGTAGGATAAAGGGATAATAAAGCGGTATTCCCCTAACTATTTTTGCTTATAAGAGAGTTGGATCAGGGGAATGCCGACATATGCGGTCAGGTGGTGAAAATATGAGAAATAAAACATTCTCAATATTAAAAAAAGAATATTGGAGTGGCTACTTGTTTACAGCACCTGCTGCAATTGCGTTGTTGTTGTTAGTGGCTTATCCATTAGTTTATGGTATGTATATTAGTTTTTTTGATACAAATCTGGTTAATCGTTGGGATTTTGTTGGGATAGAAAATTTTAAAGAAATATTTTCTAATATGGATTTTACTAATAGCATCTTGCTTACTTTACTCTATACAGTACTAACGATATTAGGTCATTTTATCATAGGAATTGGTTTGGCACTTTTATTAAATATAAATATAAAAGGAAGCGTTATTTTTAGAGCAATCCTTGTTTTGCCTTGGCTTTTGCCTGAAGTGGTAGTTGCTTTATTGTGGAAATGGTTATTTAACCCAATGTATGGCTTATTTAATCATATTTTGCTGACAACTAATATTATTTCTGAACCTATCTCTTGGTTAGGTGAAAGTACTTATGCATTTTTAGCAGTTGTAATGGTTAGTATTTGGAAAGGGTATCCTTTAATAATGATGATGATCCTGGCTGGATTACAGTCTATTCCGAAAGATTTATATGAAGCTGCAAGGATAGATGGAACGAATAAATGGCAGGAATTTCTTTATATAACAGTTCCAGGCTTAAAGCCAGTTTTAGTAGTAAGCCTCATACTAGATACAGTTTGGTGGTTTAAACATTATACGATGATCTGGGTAATGACTGCAGGTGGACCTGGAAATGCTACAAATGTAGTTAGTATTGATATCTTTAAGAATGCATTTGAATATTTTGATTTTGGAAATGCAGCAGCTATGGCGGTAATTGTTTTTGCGGTATGTTTCTTGATAGGCTTCTTGTATAGGAGGGTACTAGATAATGATTAAAAGGAGATTTAGACTTTCGAAATTATTAATTTATGTACTATTAATATTTGCCTCAGGATTTGTCTTAGTACCTACTTTGTGGATGCTTTCTACCTCTTTAAAACCTATTGAAGATGTAATGACAACACCACCAAAATGGATACCGGAAAACTTCTCCTTCGCATCCTTTATAAATATATTTAGAGATTATCCTTTTTCTGATTATTTTATTAATAGTATTATAATCGTTTCGATTTCCACAATCGCATCTATTATTGTTTCATGTTTGGCTGCCTATGGAGTAACCAGGTTTAAATTTAAAGGAAAGGGATCTTTTCTTACTTTTTTACTAGTAACTCAAATGTTCCCTTCTATTATGTTATTAATACCTTTTTACCATGTGTTAAGATCAGTAAATCTAATCGATTCCCATTTAGGCTTAATATTAGTCTATATATCTTTTACTATCCCTTTTTGTACTTGGATGATGGTAGGATTTTTCAAGTCTATACCAATTGAATTAGATGAAGCGGCCAAGATGGATGGGTGTGGTAAATTAAGAACCTTTTTACAAATTATTATGCCACTATCGTTACCAGGACTTGCTTCCACAGCCATTTATGCAATGTTAACAGGTTGGAATGAATATATGTTTGCCCTGATATTAACTAATTCAGAAACGATGAGAACTCTTCCTGTTGGCATCGCTGAATTAAATGGATATTATAAAATTCTTTGGAATGATTTAATGGCTGCATCTGTAATTTCAAGTTTACCATTAATTATTTTGTTTATTTTCTTTCAAAAGTACTTTATCAGTAGTTTAACCTCAGGCTCTGTTAAAGGTTAAATAGGGAGGGATAATTATGATAAAAATAAAAAATGTAAAAACGATAGTAACTGCCCCAGAGGGTGTGAATTTAGTAGTAGTAAAAATTGAAACAACTGAACCTGGCTTATACGGTTTAGGATGTGCAACATTTACTCAAAGATATTTATCAGTAGTTTCAGCTATTGATAATTATGTTAGGCCATTCTTAATAGGCAAGGATGTTCATAATATTGAAGATATATGGAATACCACAAATGTAAGTGGTTATTGGCGTAATGGTCCGGAATTTAACAATGCAATCTCTGGTGCTGATATGGCACTTTGGGATATTAAAGGAAAATTAGCGAATATGCCCTTATATCAATTATTCGGTGGCAAATGTAGAGAAGGTGCAGCTGTTTATAGACATGCAGAAGGAGAAACTATAGAACAGGTAGAAGAAAATGTAATCCAATTTATGAAGGAAGGGTTTCGTTATATTAGATGTCAACTTGGAGGCTATGGCGGGAAAAATCATTTTATCAATAAACCAGAAAAAGCTCCCAATGGAATTTATTATGATCCAAAAATTTATATGAAAAGTGTTATAAAGATGTTTGATTATCTAAGAAATAAAGTAGGCTGGGAGGTTGAATTCATTCATGATATTCATGAAAGGTTAGCACCGATTGATGCTGTTGGATTTGCAAAAGATCTAGAACCATTTAAATTATTTTTCTTAGAGGATGCTTTAGCTCCAGAGCAAATTGATTGGTTTAAGTTAATTAGACAGCATACTACAGTACCTATTGCAATGGGAGAACTATTTAATAATCCTAATGAATGGATGCCGCTAATAGAAAATAGATTAATTGATTTTATAAGAATCCATGTTAGTCAAATTGGAGGGATAACCCCTGCGAGAAAAGTAGAAGCAGTATGTCAAATGTTTGGCATACGCACAGCATGGCATGGACCTGCAGATGTCTCACCAGTTGGACACGCTGCAAACGTACACTTAAATGTGAGTAGTCCAGCATTTGGGATTCAGGAATATTATGGATTTAGTGAGAAAGTGCAAGAAGTATTTCCAGGTAGCCCAGAGACTAGAAATGGATATATATATCCTAATCAGTTACCTGGTTTAGGTATTGATATTAATGAGGAGAAGGCAAAAAAATACCCTTGTAATGATAAATTGCCAGAGTGGACGCTAGCAAGAATTGTAGATGGAACTGCCGTAAGACCATAAATAATGTTTTCACTGAAACAAATGAAAATTTGAGAATTAAGAAAAGAAGAATCATGCTTTTAATTATGTGTTTATTGGGAAGGTATTATTAGGTGCAACAACACATATTCCAAGCTTGTTGCACCCACCTTTTGAAGTATTTAAAAAATTTTCATGATTCTAATTTCGAGTATCTAAGAGCATAAAGACATCATATTTACTTGGGTTTATTTTAGACGATTATTTTAAGATAAGCACCTAAAAGCTACTTTCAATCCTACAAAAAAATGTAGCAGAGGTAAGAGGAAACGTCAAAAAGTAAAAAGATAGAATAGTTTGTAAGTAATAATAACTAAAAGACGTAGAACCTCAGTATTGAATTCCTCCTTTTCTCCAATTAATAGATTCTATTTTTGACATATTTCGTGAAATTCCTCAATTTGACACTCTTAATATAATTATATAATTATCGATTAGTCTACAAATTTTATTTGCGTATTTTATTACTTTAAAATCCCCCTAAACAGAACAAATGTTTTGGTGTAGAATAGTAATCAGTGCATCAATACTATTAAATATTAAAGGTGGAAATCAACTTGAATGGAACATCACATGCTGTAATTGGATCAGCAACAGGATTTATTGTTGCTCATACCGTGCAATCCACACCAACGGAGACGCTTGTGTGTGTCGCTTTAGGAGCTGTCTCTGGATTAATGCCTGATCTAGATATTGACGGGAAACTTCGTGGGAAAATTACTTTGCCGCATCAGATGATTCAATTGTCTGCACAGGTAATCGGAATACTTATGATTCTTTATAGTTTCTTCGAGAAGGTCGCAGTAGAAAGGTGGATGGGTGTCGGAATAGGGATTTTGATATTAATTATAGCCTCCTTAATTAAACAAAAACATATGCTAACGATAACTGGAATTGCCGTTTTGATGGGGGGGCTTTCTGTAGAAGAAAGATGGATTATTCTATTAGGAATCTTTATTATGATTGCATCCTTTACTTCCCATCGAAGCTATACCCATTCTATATTAGGAGTCGTGTTCTTTGGAATTATAGCCTCTGATTTAGAGACTTCGCTTGGAATGCAAGGATTGTACTATACTTGTCTTGGGGGATATATCAGTCATTTAATAGCTGATTTAAAAATTTTCCCATTTAATAAACGAGGCGTTAAGCTGTTCTTGCCATTGTCATCAAAGGAATTATAATAGTTTAATAGATTATCTTTCTTTATACATAATAAAAAGTTAGATAGAACAGAATCCCCCATTCTGGCAAAATGAAATGGGGGATTTGCGTGTATGAACCACAGGCAGGAGAGTGACTGCTAGTATACCAGAAACTGGTGTTCTTATACCACAACAGATAGCCGAAGTAGAAAATCGTCTGTCTATCAAAGGCAGGTGAATATAAATAGAAGGCAACGAGAATTAGATACGCTAAATGAATTAGAGCAGGCAAGACTTGCAGTTGAAGCATACGAAAATCCAAGAAAGAATCCATAGCACTCATCTAGAAGCAGATGATCCTGTTAATTGGATGGCTCTTTGATTCCTCTAATGTATTTATCCTTGCATTTTTTCATAAAAAAGACTATCATATAAATCGTAATGATTACGATTTATAAAATAAAAATGAAAGAGTGAGGAAATGAAAAAAATACCGGTTACAGTGTTGAGTGGTTATTTAGGTGCTGGGAAGACAACTTTGCTTAATCATATTTTACATAATCGAGATGGGTTGAAGGTTGCGGTAATTGTCAATGACATGAGTGAAGTGAATATTGATAGTGAACTAGTTCAAACGGTTGGCGGCTTTTCCCGAACAGAAGAGAAGCTAGTAGAAATGTCAAATGGCTGTATTTGCTGTACATTACGGGAGGATTTGCTTGTAGAAGTGGAAAGGCTTGCGATGGAAGGGGATATTGACTATATCTTAATCGAATCATCTGGAATCAGTGAACCAATTCCAGTCGCACAGACTTTTTCTTATATTGATGAAGAAATGGGAATTGATTTAACTAAATTTTGTAAACTGGATACAATGGTAACGGTAGTCGATGCAAATCGATTTTGGCATGATTATGAGTCTGGCGATTCTCTCCTTGACCGTAAAGAAGCAGTTGGAGAAGGGGATGAGAGAAATGTTGCCGATTTATTAATTGATCAAATTGAATTTTGCGATGTACTTATTCTTAATAAATGCGATTTAGTCGCAGCAGAGGATTTAGAAAAACTAGAGAAAGTAATTAGAACACTTCAACCAGTTGCTAGAATTATTCGAACAGTGAATAGTGAGATTGATCCGCAAGAAATTTTAAATACAAATTTATTTGATTTTGACCGAGCTAGTGAGTCAGCAGGCTGGTTAAGGGAATTAAATATTGGTCCAAGCATGCATTCACCAGAAACAGAGGAATACGGGATTAGCTCATTTGTTTATGCTAGTAAAAAACCGTTTCATTCGGAAAGGTTTAATGAATGGTGTCATTCGATGCCAATGCAAATTGTACGTGCGAAAGGCATAGCATGGTGTGCGACAAGAAATAATTTAGCGTTACTTTTATCCCAAGCAGGACCTTCTGTAACGATTGAACCAATTTCCTACTGGGTTGCATCACTGCCAGAAGCCAGACAGAAGGAAATTATCTGTGTTAATCCAGGATTGGAAGAAAACTGGGATGCTGAATTTGGAGATCGACATACAAAGCTTGTATTTATAGGAAAGGATTTAAATGTAGAGCAAATAAAAAAAGAATTGGATGACTGTTTATTAACAGAGGAAGAGTTTTATGACGATTGGCGTCAGTTAAAAGATCCGTTTAATTGGAAAATAACTGCAAGTTAATATAGTTTGAAGGCATATAAGTTGTAAATCGTAATCATTTCGTTTTATTATAGATAAGTGTCGAAAGAGTGGATAATTATTTTTATTAAATCGAAATGATGTCGATTTAACATAAAGGAGGAAAAGAATATTGGCAAAAAAATCAAAAGTAGTCAAAGAGAGAAAACGAAGAGAAATCGTAGAGAAGTATGCTGAAATTCGCAGAGAGTTGAAAGAGAAGGGGGATTATGAGGCATTAAGAAAGCTACCTAGAGATTCTTCCCCAACAAGGTTGAAAAATAGATGTGAAGTAACTGGAAGGCCAAGAGGCTATTTAAGAAAATTTAAAATGTCTCGAATTGCCTTTAGAGAATATGCTCATAAGGGGCAAATACCTGGTGTGAAAAAGTCTAGTTGGTGATTCGTATATTCTATTAAAACAGAGGAGGACTTTATTATGAAAAAAGGAATACATCCTAATTATCAGGAAGTCGTTTTTATGGATGTTAATAGTGGATATCAATTTTTATCTGGATCAACGAAACAATCAAAGGAAGAAATTATTTGGAAGGATGGAAAAACCTACCCACTTATTAAAGTAGAAATCAGTTCCGATACACACCCGTTTTATACAGGGCGTCAAAAATTCTCCGATCGTGGCGGTCGAGTGGAACGATTTTATGAAAAATATAAAAATGTAAGAAGTTAATAACTTAAGAAATTGTCAATTTCTTCTATTTTCCTAACGAAATGTTTTAACTCTTCAACTTATGTGAATAATTTCAAATGAATAATACATCACGGACAAGGAGGAGAATAGATGAACGACCAATTGGAAAGAATGAAAAGCCGAAAAGGGTTTATTGCTGCTTTAGACCAAAGTGGAGGAAGTACGCCAAAAGCTTTGCTTCATTACGGAGTACCTGAAAGTGCCTATGCAAGTGAAGCAGAAATGTTTGATATGGTGCATCAGATGCGTACAAGAATTATTACATCTCCAGCTTTTGATTCCGAGTATATACTCGGAGCTATCTTGTTCGAGCAAACGATGGATAGTAAGATAGAAGGAATGTATACAGCTGATTATTTAGCAGAGAAAAAAGGGATTGTCCCCTTTTTGAAAATTGATAAAGGGCTAGCTGAACCTTCAAATGGAGTTCAATTGATGAAGCCAATCACTAATTTAGATGAAATCCTCCAACGTGCAAAGGAGCGTCATATTTTTGGAACGAAAATGCGTTCTGTTATTAAGGAAGCTAATTCTGAAAGTATAAAAGCTGTTGTGGATCAACAATTTGAAGTTGGAAAACAAATTATTGCAGCAGGACTAGTCCCTATTATCGAACCAGAAGTGGATATAAATAGCCCAGATAAAGAACAATCGGAAGCGATATTGAAAGAGGAACTATTAACACGTCTTAATAGCTTAAAAGAAGATGAAAATGTCATGCTGAAGCTATCTATTCCAACAGTTGCCAATACTTACAAAGAGTTAACTGAACACCCACGAGTAGTTCGTGTAGTCGCACTTTCAGGTGGATATAGCAGAGAAGAGGCCAATCAAAAATTAAAAGAAAATGACAACATCATTGCAAGCTTTTCTAGAGCATTAAGTGAAGAGCTAAATGTCAATCAATCAGAGGAAGAATTCAATACAACTCTAAAAGAAGCCGTGACCTCCATTTATGATGCTTCTACTTTAAAGACAGGGAAGTAATGTGCGGTACTAGTGATTCCGAATAAGTCAGGCTATAGAGGATAATTCAACCTTTATCTAAAATGCAGGCACCAGATATGTGAGAGTCATATTAGGTGCCTGTTTCTATTTGTACTTAATTGGTCTGTTGTTACATAAAGTAAAAAAGATATTCTCTTTAAATGTAGAAATATTTAAATAATTAAATTGACAAACAAAAATGTAAGCGTTATATTTCGTTTGTGAACAAGTGTTTAACATGTAAAGCTTCGGAAGAAATGTAAGTTTCATAGTGTCGAAATTCGAAAATAAATAGGAGGATGAAACATGGAGAAAAATATTCTCGGAAATAACGTTATTACACAAATCGGTATTTTAGTTCACGATATTGAAAAAACAAGTCAGGCATATGCAGATTTTTTTGGAATAGATAAACCTGAGTGGTCATTAACAGATACAGCTGATCTTGCGCAAACGGAATATCGGAAACAAGCAACAGAAGCACGCGCGAAACTTGCATTTTTTGACATGGGTTCTCTTCAACTTGAATTGATTGAACCAGATCATAACCCAAGTACATGGCGTGAATATTTGGATGAGCATGGAGAAGGCCCTCATCACATCGCTTTCGTTATTGATGGAATGAAAGAGAAGGTTGCTGTGATGGAAAGAAATCAAATGCCGCTTCTCCAAAAAGGCGAATATACTGGTGGAAGATATGCGTATATGGATACATTTAAAGATTTAAAAATCATCTTAGAATTATTGGAGAATGATAAGTGAAAAGAATGATGTAAATCGGAGTATAAAGATACTATCATGCCAATTTAAAAATTATGGAGAGGAAAGTGCAATACTATGAGTACATCCATATTAGCTATAGTTGGAGATTACTATCATCCAAAGGAAGCTATACTACAATCTTTAGAACAAGTATTATCTGCTCACGAGAAAATAGAATTAGAGATAGGTAATCCCCATCACTTATTGGAGAAGCTTGCAGAAAAACCTGATGTAGTTATACTATTTTCCGAAAATCGAGTAAATCCTACGGATGATAATGTGCATACGTGGATGACGGAAGAAATTGCTGATGCCATTATTCAATTTGTGGAAAGTGGCGGAGGCTGGCTGGCATGGCGTTCTGGATTGGCTTCATACGAAATTGATAGTAATTATGCGAAGATGCTTAGAGGATATTTTAAATATCATCCAAATCAGCATCAAATTGTTCACTATTCAAATACAACAGATAATGACATTCTTTCGTCTGGAGTATCTTTTGATTTGTTGGATGAACATTATTTCGTTCATTGTGATACAGACCAAACCACTGTATTTCTTCAGGCTACATCCGTTAACGGGCAGTCTATTGCAGGCTGGTATCATACATACGGGAATGGAAAAGTTTGCTGTTTAACACCTACCCATAATAAGGAAGGTTTATTAGATCCAGCTTTTATAGAAGTACTGGAAAAATGTGTGATGTGGACGTCTAGTTAATAGATATCGAAGCTAGTTGAAACACATCTACTCTATAAAAGAGGATTAGGACGAAAAGGATTGTCTATGAAAGTGCTCGAACAAACGAAATATATGAATCTGACAAAATGTAAGGAGGATATGTAATGTCCAAAAAAATAAAAGTAGGCATTATCGGTTGTGGCGGAATCGCAAGAGGAAAGCATCTTCCAAGTTTAGCTAAATTAGAGACAGTGGAAGTGGTAGCTTTTTGCGATATTATTAGGGAAAGAGCGGAAGAAGTGGCTGCTGAGTATGGAGGGAAAGAGGCAAAAGTATACGAGGTGTACAATGACTTACTAAAAGATTCATCCATAGATGTCGTCCATGTATGTACCCCAAATAAATATCACGCTGAAATTACGGTTGCAGCATTAGAAGCTGGGAAGCACGTAATGTGTGAAAAGCCGATGGCGATAAGTTCAGAGGAAGGTCGCAAAATGGTAGAAGCAGCCAAAAGAACAGGCAAAAAACTAACCATTGGCTATCAAAATCGTTTTCGTCCAGACAGTCAATATTTACATAAATTATGCTCCAATGGAGATCTTGGAGAAATATATTATGCAAAAGCACATGCGATTCGGCGCCGTGCTGTACCAACTTGGGGTGTGTTCTTGGATGAAGAAAAACAGGGGGGAGGTCCTCTAATAGATATTGGGACACATGCGTTAGATTTAACTTTATGGATGATGAACAATTATAAGCCGCATGTAGTGATGGGATCCATATTTCACAAGCTAGGTAAGAAAGAAAATGCAGCGAATGCTTGGGGATCCTGGAATCCAGATGAGTTTAAAGTAGAGGATTCTGCATTTGGTTTTATAAAAATGGAGGATGGTTCTACCATTGTCCTTGAATCAAGCTGGGCACTTAATACCTTGGATGAAGATGAGGCGAAATGTACTCTTTGTGGGACAGAGGGTGGAGCTGATATGAAAGATGGTTTACGAATAAATGGTGAAAAGTACAGTAAGCTATATACGGAAAAAATTGAGTTAGAATCGGATGGTGTTGCTTTTTTTAGTGGAACAGGAGAGAGTGAAGCAGATTTAGAAACAAGACTATGGATTGAAGCAATCATAAATGATACTGAGCCAATTGTGAAGCCAGAAGAATCTTTAGTCGTAACTGAAATTTTAGAAGCAATATATCAATCTGCTGAAACTGGTGAGCCTGTATTCTTAAACAAATAATAGATGAGAAATTTTCCAGTTATAAAAATAATTCAAAAACGCAGTGAATACTATTATTCATATGCGTTTTTTTGGCAAGGAAGAAAATTACTGCTGTCAAAAAGCAAAGAGAGGAATTGAGATATGAGTAATCATTATCAATCTGAAAGTTTTCAGTCAAAAGAGCCCCTTACCTATGAAAATCCTATTCTGCAAATGGATATTCCAGACCTTGATGTTATTAGGGTAGGGGATACTTATTATATGTCTAGCACAACCATGCATATGAATCCTGGTGTGCCTATTATGAAATCAACGGATCTTTTGCATTGGCAAATTGTTAATTATGTCTATGATATTCTAGCATCAAATGATGAACAAGAGTTAAGAAATGGAAAAAGCGAGTATGGAAAAGGATCTTGGGCAAGTTCTCTTCGCTATCATCAAGGAATTTATTATCTAGTAGTGGGGTCTTTGGCGACAGATGAAACGTATATTTTTCAAACAGACGATATTGAAAACGGAAAATGGAAGCGTTCTGTTTTAAATAGATATTACCATGACATGTCTCTATTATTTGATGATGATAGCCGTGTTTATTTAGTTTATGGAAGTGGAAATATCCGAGCAATTGAATTAACAGAGGATGCTACAGCGATTAAAGAAAGAGGACTAAATAAGGTTATCATTCACAATGCTAGTATAGTAGCAGGTGTGAAGGAAGGGGAAGGATTGCTAGCGGAAGGAGCCCATATTCAAAAAATAAATGGTTTCTATTATATTTTTACCATTACATGGCCAAAAAATGGACATCGCACACAGCTAGTGCATCGAGCAAGTGTATTTGATGGGGATTATGAAGGTAGAATTGCAGTGAATGATCCAACTGGAATAGCACAAGGAGGAATTGTTGATACGCCTAACGGTGACTGGTATGGAATGTTGTTTTGTGATAATGGAGCAGCGGGGAGAATGCCTTGTTTAGTACCAGTTACTTGGGTAGATGGCTGGCCAATATTTGGAGAGAATTGCAGAGTTCCTAAACAGATTCCTATACCTGTTCATCAACAAATAAGCAATAATTATCTTGTTTTGTCAGATGAATTCAACTATAAAAGCAATTCCCTTGGCTTAGTATGGCAATGGAATCATAATCCAGATAATACAAAATGGTCCCTAACGGATCGACCTGGATATTTACGGTTAATAACAGGAAGTATTTGTAGTCATTTAGAAGAAGCAAAGAATACACTTACACAAAGAACCTTTGGACCTGAATGCTCTGGAAGCACCGCGGTGGATGTTAGCGGAATGAAAGATGGCGATATTGCTGGGTTTGCTGCTTTTCAAAAGGATTATGGATATGTAGGTGTACATGTAATAGATAACAAGAAATTAATTACAATGGTTAGCTCAAGCTCAGGATCACCTGAGATAATAGAGTCTGTTCCTTTAGATCAAGATAGAGTCTATTTTAGAATTGACTGTGATTTCAAAGAAAAAGCAGATAAGGCATATTTCTATTACAGTTTGAATGAAAAGGATTGGAATAGAATTGGTAAGGAACTGGGAATGAAATATAAACTAGATCATTTTATGGGATATCGATTTGCAGTATTTAATTTTGCTACAAAGGAAATAGGTGGCTTCGCTGATTTTGATTACTTTAGGATAAATGATGATGAGTTGAATTAATTGAATAATATTATTGTTAACGGAAGAGTGCTCGATTATTAGAGAGACTCTTTCTTTTTTTATTTAAGCTCCTATTATTCTTTGATTCATAAAAGGTGCAAGAGGACTAACTAGAGATGCTCAAAAAAAGAGAACAGAAGAACAGTACCTCTATGTCCAATGTTTGTAGAAATATGTCTCTTGGGTAAAGATGACTAACATAAATAGCTATCTTCTTGCAAAAGGCTATGAATCATATTGGAGACTAATTGTTATATACGAATAAAGGAGTGTAATAGAAGATATGACATTAAGAATTGGGGTAATTGGAACAGGTGCAATTGGAAAAGAACATATGAGAAGAATCACAAATAATCTATCCGGTGGAAAGATTGTTGCAGTGACAGATATAGAGGAAGCCACTGCGAAATCTGCGATAGAACAGCTTGGATTAGAAGCAATGATTTTTCCTGATGATAAAACACTGATAGCAGAGGGAAATGTTGATGCAGTGTTAGTAACAAGCTGGGGGCCTGAACACGAGAAGAGTGTAGTTGCAGCTATCGAAGCTGGAAAATATGTTTTCTGTGAAAAGCCACTTGCTTCGACTATTGAAGGATGTATGCGCATTGTCGAAGCAGAAATGAAAAACGGAAAGCGCTTAGTGCAAGTAGGGTTTATGCGCAGATATGATAGTGGGTACGTACAAATGAAGGAAGCTATTGATAATAACTTCATTGGTGAGCCGTTATTATTGCATTGTGCGCATCGAAATCCAGAAGTAGATACCAGTTATTCGACTGACATGGCCATTACCGATACGTTGATTCATGAAATAGATGTCTTGCATTGGTTAGTGAATGATGACTATAAATCAGTTCTAGTTACTTTTCCTAAAAAAACGCGTTACGCACATGAAGAATTAAGAGATCCTCAATTGGTTATTTTGGAAACAAAAACAGGGATTGTGATGAATGTAGAAATCTCTGTTAATTGCCAGTATGGCTATGATATTCAGTGTGAGGTAGTAGGGGAAGACGGAATCATTAAATTACCTGAGGTGCCAAGCATATCCTTCCGAAAAAATGGAACATTTAGCTCCAATATTTTAATGGATTGGAAAGAACGTTTTATGAATGCCTATGATATGGAATTGCAGGATTTTATCGACTCTATTAAAAAAACAGGTGAACCTAATGGACCAACAGCATGGGATGGCTATATTGCTCAAGTCACCGCCGAAGCTTGCCTTAAAGCACAAAATTCAGGAAAAAAGGAAGATGTATTTTTCTTAGAACAGCCTGACTTTTACAAGAAAGGTCTTAGCCCAGCAATGTTTGACTAGTAGATACGAAAAAAATGGAGGGGAAATGATGAAATTAGGAATGAATCAAGGAACTACTCTCGAAAACTCCAGTCTAGAGCGTGATCTTCACTTATTAGAGAAGTATGGCTACGATTATATTGAAATTCGTTCGATTGATAAATTAAAGGAGTATTTACAAACACACACTATCAATGACTTAATAGAATTTTTTCAAACACATCACGTAAAGCCATTATCTTTAAATGCGCTTGTTTACTTTAATAACCGCACAGAGGAAGAATATAAAGCGTTACTGGAAGAATATAAAGAAATGCTTGAATATGCGAAAGTATTAAATATCGATCGTATTGTGGTTGTTCCATTGGTATCGGAAAAAAAAATAGTACGATCGGTAATCAAAAAAAGCTGTGTAGAAGTATTAACCGAGTTATCCGATTTAGCAAAACCCTATGGAGTAAAGCTAGCGCTTGAATTTATTGGTCACCCACATGCAACTGTTAATACACTAAGCTTTGCTAATGAAATTGTAGCAGAAGTCAATCGTGAAAATGTCGGAATCGTATTTGACACTTTTCAGTTTTATGCGATGAATTCCACATTAGAGGATCTGAAAAATACGGATTTCTCCAAAGTGTTTTTGTTTCATATCAATGACGTAGAAGATTTCAACCCAGGAATTATGCTAGATGAGGATCGTGTTTATCCTGGCGATGGAGTGATTGATTTACATAATATCCTTACCATAATAAAAGAAAAAAGATTCACGGAGCATGCTTCTATTGAATTATTCAGACCAGAGTATTATCAATTAGATGCTGAAGAGGTGGTGAGAACAGCTAAAGAAAAAACATTTAAGGTGTTAGAACAGTTTTTCTCAGTAGAAGAGAAGAAGTGAACGGAGAAGGGAATTCTAGTGTGAAAAGAAGGATATACCATTTGTAAAGTGATAGGACACTGATTTTATAAATGGTGTATCCTTCTATTTATTTCAATCGTTTGTTCATATTAAACCATTGAACTCCAGCATGCTGGGAGTCGGCAATTCCTTGATTTTCATAGCCATTTTTCTCGTAAAAAGGAATTAAATTTTTTTTGCAAGTAAGAGTGATACTGAATCGCTCCTTGTTTATTGCTGCTTTTTCTAATTCCTTTAGTAATAAACTAGCAATTCCTTTTCTTTGGTAATCAGGATGAACAGCAATTCCTAAAATGGTTTGATTGCCGCCTTTAGGTGGATTAGGGGCAGATACTTCGAATAAATCATCGGTAATAAACGGTGCTGTAGTAACAGGTCCGTTTACATAGCCAATTACAATGCCATTTTCCTCGATAATAATAAAACTATCAGAAATAGTGCTAATTCTGTTTATAAAAGCGTCTTTCGTTGCAGCTTCAGCTGGGCTAAAGCCGCTATTTTCTATCTCTAATAGTTGAACTAAATCATTATGTTGTGCATTTCGAATGATCATTTGTATTTCTCCTGTTCTATGTTTTAAGAAATCATTTCCATTCCGCTCTTTTCTTCATTCATATTCTTATTTTAGGTTTTATTTTGTGTGTTTTTCAATAGAAATCCATTAATTTATTAGAAAATTAAAAGAGTCGCCACTAAAAGAAGAGTTGATTAATCTGAAAATATAGAATTTTTCCAATGAAGCATGTTAAGATTATTTATATAAAAAAGGAAATAAAATTACAATGGAATATAGGAGAAGAAAGCGGTGAGTTTACTGATTGATGCATCAAAGCTTGAACATAATATTTTGATAGAACCGTTTGGGGATTCAGCTATTGTCGTTCGATTTGGAAATAAGATTGATTCAACCATCCATCAAAAAGTACAGATGCTGGCTAATTATCTAGAAAAGCATCCTTTTCCTGGATACATTGAATGTGTGCCTGCTTATACAAATGTGACAGTATATTATCATCCATTTATTATCTATGAATCTTATAAACAAACAATTAATAACTTGTCTCCCTCTGCTTTAGTCAAATCGTTCCTAGAAGAGATTATCGAACAGCTTGAGGAAGAGGAAAAGAGGGAAAACTGTATCGTTGAAATTCCTGTATGCTATGGAGGAGAATATGGTCCGGATATAGAGACAGTTGCAAAGCATAACCATCTTACGGTAGATCAAGTTATAGATATTCATTCCAATGGAGAATATCGTGTCTATATGATTGGTTTTGCCCCAGGATTTCCATTCTTAGGAGGAATGTCAGAAAAAATCGCTGCACCAAGGCGAGTGACACCTAGACATTTGATTTCTGCCGGGTCTGTAGGAATTGCTGGAGTACAAACAGGTATATATCCAATCGCAACACCTGGAGGCTGGCAGCTTATTGGGCAAACGCCATTAAAGTTATTTTTACCGAATAAAAATCCTCCTAGTTTGCTTCAAGCTGGAGATATCGTGAAATTTGTCCCCATTTCAGAGCAGGAATTTCTTTATCAAAAGGAGGAAACCGAATGACAATCACGGTAGTTAGTTCTGGAATGCTTTCAAGTATCCAAGATTTGGGGAGGTATGGATTCCAGAAGCATGGTGTGATTGTTAGTGGGGCGATGGATACCTATTCTCTTAGAATTGGTAATTTAATTGTTGGGAATCAAGAGGGAGAAGCAGGCTTAGAAATTACTTTGTTAGGTCCGACATTGAAGTTTGAAAAGGATGCTCTTATTGCTATTACTGGCGGAGATCTGTCTCCAGAAGTAGAAGGGGAGCAAGTTCCTATGTGGAGACCTATTCTAGTGAAAAAAGGAAGTGTCTTGAAATTTGGAAAAATAAAGTCTGGATGTCGTGCTTATCTTACTATTGCAGGTGGTTTTGCCATTCCTGAGGTGATGAATAGCAAAAGTACCTATTTACGTGCAGGGTTAGGGGGATATGAAGGAAGGGCGCTGAAGGCTGGAGATAAAATAGAGACTAATTCTATCTCCGATTATTCTTTAAATCTATATAATAAACTCAAAAAGAAAGATACTGATCAACCCTTTATTACAACGAGCTGGTTTGTGGATTTCAACAAGTTTATTACATTGTCCAATGAACATACGATTCGAGTTATCTCAGGAAGCCATTTTTCTATGTGCTCTACTAATAGTCAGAAAAATTTCTATGCTGGGAAATTTACTGTTACTCCACAGTCTGATCGGATGGGATATAGATTAAGTGGACCAGAGATAAAGCTAGATGAAAAGTTTGAGTTGCTTTCAGAAGCCGTAACAGTCGGAAGCATTCAGCTCCCGCCAGATGGTAATCCTATTATTCTCTTGGCAGATCGACAGACAACTGGAGGATATCCGAAAATTGCGCAGGTAATATCAGTGGATTTATCTTTATTAGCACAGATGAAGCCTGAAGGGGAAATTTGTTTTCAGGAAATTTCATTAAAGGAAGCTGAAGCTTTATTGATTGAGAGGGAACAACAAATGAGAGAGCTAGAAATTTTTTTGAAAATCAAACAGAGCTAAAGTTTTATTTACATGTAAAGAATGAAGTATATTACCCATTTATACATATTTCGCTTCATATGAGTTTACGATTAAATATTGGGAATTTCACGTTTTCTCAATTCTAATTTGGTTAAGGCGATATAATGATGTATGGAAGTAATGAAATGGTCCGGAACAAAGATCAGCTTAGCTGGTCTTTTTTTTATCACTCGAATGGCAAAATTTCTATATTAAAATCAATTAATTTTTTTGTAATTTTAAAAGGTAACAATCATAAGAATAGAGAATAAATAGGATGAAAAAATAAAAGGCAAAATGAAAGGAATGTAGGTAAGGGGCTTCGTTTGGTTGTATAGCAAGTTGCTAATTGATTATTTTGAAAACGCTTTAGACAGGAGGGTTAAAGATGGCTGAAAAAATATTTGCTGGCTATCGTTTAGTCGATAAGGTGGAAACTTATGAAGATTTTAGTTACCACTCCCATGATAAGTATGAAATTTACTATTTTCATGGAGGCAAATGTAAATATCTAATTGGTGACCATATTTATCACTTGCAAGAAGATGATTTAATTATTATGAATGGATTAACGTTGCATCGAGCATATCCAGAGCCAGGAATTTCTTATGAGCGAAGTGTTATTGAGTTTTCTTCTGAATGGCTACGACCGATTTTAACGAATTTAAATGTTCCGGAATTGTTAGATCCTTTTAATCAATTGAGCAATACTTTATTCCATATAAAAGACAAAGAAAAATCAGCAGAAGTGAAAGAGTTAATAAAGAAAATGGCAAAGACAGTACAAACGTCTAATCAAGAAGATAAATTGGGAAATCGGTTGAAAAATGGCGAATTAATAATGATGCTGGTACAGCTTTTATTTAAGATATTTGATGTGAGTAAGCAAGAGCTTCAAAATAATGCCCCTGTCGAATCAGATAAGAATATCCATGTCAAAAAAATGATTGAATGGATTGATAGAAATTTTTGCAATCCGATTACTTTGGATGATATTGCCTATCATTTAAATATAAGTAAGTATTATATGTCTAGAATCTTTAAAGATGTAACAGGGTATACGATTATGCAATATATCATGAGCTGTCGAATAAACCGTGCTAAATATTTGCTGGAGATACATCCAGACAAATCGATTCTTGAGGTATCTTTAGAATCAGGATTCGAAGACTCCTCACATTTCAGTCGTTTTTTTCGAAAACAAATGAAACTTACTCCTACCGAATATCGCAATAGCAAAGCAATCCGTATGAAAAATACGTACTAAAAAAGTTGTTTCTCCAATACTATCACTACTTCAATTGTTTAAAAGAGCAATAGAAAACAATTTCTTCTTCATATTACACAATTATATACACGTTAAATAAATATAACTTTTATACAATGGAATTAGAAGTGACCTAACCCAGTCCTTCATTAGGAAAAAGGGTGGTGTTAGGTAATAGAATGGGAGTAATAGAAAGAAATAAGTTGCTTTCTTGTGAAAATTCCCATTAAATTGAAAGCGTTAACATATCTGGAGGTAGGTTAGACAGAAAACGAATCCATTGAAGAAAGGAGATCCTATGGAAAATAATCATGCTTCGACGACTGAAACAAATTTGAAAACGAGTATTTATTCAGAGTCAGCCAGGAAGAAAAGTAAAAAAAGAACAACAGAATGGACATGGTATCTTTTTTTAATTCCAAGTTTTTTAGGGATCTTGCTATTTATGGTTTATCCAGTTTTAGAATCCTTTAGATTAAGCTTTTTTAAATCTAACGGAACCATTGAGACCTTTACTGGACTAGACAACTTTCGAACCGTTTTAAAATCAGGACCTTTTTGGAATGCTGTTTGGAACACTTTCTTTATTGGAATTTTTCAAGTTATTATTACTATCCCATTAGGTTTTATTTTTGCTACATTAATTAACACTATTGGAAAAGGAAAAAACTTCTTTAAAGTCATCTACTTCTTGCCAAATGTTACTTCCATTGTTGCTGCGGCAATGATATTTCAATTTGTCTTACATCCAGAAATGGGAATTGTGAATTTTGTGCTTGATTCAATCGGATTGCCGACTCCAGGTTGGTTTTCAGAACCTAGCACTTCAAAATGGGGAGTTATATTACTCGCAGTTTGGCACTGGATTGGTTTTGTTATCATTATTTGTCTTGCTAATCTTCAAGCAATTCCATCTGAAATGTATGAAGCTGCTAAAATTGACGGAGCTAGCGGATTGCAGCAATGGCTGTTCATTACAATTCCCAATATGACGGGAACATTTGCTTTTCTACTGATTACTGGTTGGATTGGCGCGCTTCAAAGGTTTAATGAGGTGTATGTAATAGGGGGACCAAATGGAAGCCCTGCTCGCTCTATCCAGACAATGGGAGCATTTATATATGAGCGTGGTTTTACAGGCTTTGAATTTGGAATCGCATCGGCTGCCACCTATATTATGTTCATTATTATTTTAATATTTACGTTTATCAACCTAAAAATGTCGAAAATGAAAATTTAACCATAGGGGGGGAGGAAGACGGTGAAAAATAATATGTCCATGAAGAAATTGGATAAAATCACATCCATTATTAAATATATTATTTTGTTCTTTTTTGGGATTGTCCTAATGGCGCCATTTGTATGGATGATTAGCGTTGGATTTGATCGTACGGCCAATATTGTAATGCCTTTTCCACCTCGATTAATACCAGAGACCATTTCATCATTCAATTATGGCATCGTTTTTGAAAATGGGAGACTCATCCAATCTTATATAAATTCAACCATTGTGACTGTAAGTTCTGTTTTCTTAAGTGTATCAGCATCCTTATTAGCAGGGTATGCGTTCTCTAAGGGAAAATTCAAGGGGAAAAGGTTTTTATTTGTTATTGTTCTTTGTACATTAATGATCCCAATGGAACCACGGTTAATCCCTTTATATACTTTATTTAATAATTTTGGTCTATTAAATACTTTTTGGCCATTAATTCTTCCATCAATAATTAGTGGAATGCTCATTTTTTTATGTAAACAGTTTTTTGATCAGCTGCCAGATACATTAAGAGAAGCAGCGCAAATTGATGGAGCCGGGGAATTTAAAATTTTCTTCCGTGTATACTTGCCGCTTGCAGGCCCTATCGCTGCAACGATGGTCATTTTGTCTTTTATATGGAGCTGGAATGATTTTATGTGGCCACTAGTTGTTATTAATGATTTAAACTTGCAAACGATTCCTCTTTATTTAGCAAGTTTCTCACTAGAAAATGGTTCTAATTTAGGAGGATTAACGATGGCGCTTGCTACCGTGAGTGTATTACCAATTGTCATCGTGTATTTGTTCTTACAAAAGTATATTATCCAAAGTATTGCATTAAGTGGGGTAAAGGGTGAATAGTAGATATTCAAAAAAATTGGGGGTTAGAAAATGAAAAAAGGTTTATTTTCTAAGACGGCTACATTTACTTTGATATTGATGCTGTTAATAAGTGCTGCTCTGGTAGGATGTTCCTCGAAATCAGGGGGTTCCTCAAGTTCAGATAAAGATGGAGAATGGGCAGGGCAAGAAATAACCGTTATGATGATTGGTGATTTTGCGATGGAAGACAAGACAGATCCGATTACTGGTGAGTCAGCCAAGGGGGTAAAAGTGCTGAAGGACGAATTTGAAAAGCAACACCCTGGCGCATCAGTGAAATTTGTTCTTATGCCATGGGAAGGATACACAGAGAAAACACAGGCGATGATTACATCAGGAGAAGCAGATGTTTATCAAATGCCTGGTGTTGCTGATTTTGCTCCTCAAGGTGTGTTGGAGCCATTACAACCATGGATTGATAAGGATCCGGAATTTAATTTAGATGTTTTTATCGACAATCAAGTGGAAGGTTGGAAAGCATTAGGTCCAGATAGTAAGGAGTTAGATATTTTCGGTCTTCCATTTTTGGGAGATGCACGTTTTATCAGCTATGACAAACAGTTATTTGATGAATGGGGAGTAGAATATTTATCTGAATACCCAACTATCGAAGAAGTAGCAGAAAAAGCGAAACAAATGACTGGGAAAAATCCGGTAACAGGGGAACAAAACTATGGTATTTGGTTCCGTGGAGACTGGTCTTCCGCCTTCACTTTAGTGGATCTAGCAGAAGGGCAAGATGGACAGTGGGGAACAGGATTCGCTTGGGATGAGGTCAAATTTAGTTTTAATTCAAAAGAAATGTTGAACGGATTAAATTGGCTGTTAGATATGCAAAACTATGCCCCAAAAGGCATTGTTAGTAACCAAGGAAATGAAAAATGGCTGACTAAGGAGAATAATATTGCCATTATGTTAAACCAGGGACCTGGGGACACAGTGAAGCCGGCTTATGCACAAGGTCTTGGAGATCGAATTGGTATTTCGCAAGAATTTAAAAATTCCGATGGTAAGGGCGGTTTATTTGCAGGAAGCCCAATCACGATTGCGAAAGATAGCAAAAACAAAGAGTTGGCATGGGAATGGCTTAAATTCGCAACAGGTGATTTTGTCCAAAAATATGTCTATGAGGAACTTGGTTTAGTGCCGTCAGTGAAATCTGCAACGGAATGGGATAGTGTGAAGGAGCAGCCATTAATGCTTCCTGTGTTTGAAGCAATGTCCACACCGGTAACACCAAGATATCCATGGGGATCCTCTCAGCCACGTTATATTTTAACATCTGAAATCGAAGCAGCATTAACGGGAAAAAGAAGTCCAGAAGATGCTCTTGAAAAAGCTCAGAAGGAAAGTACAGAGTGGGTGGAAAATCGGTAAAAACTAGATTTTTGACCTAAACCATATGACGCAGACTGTATATACATTAATTTCGATTAAAGTGTATGCAGTTTGCTTGTTAAAAAATAAAGCTTTAAAAAAAAACGAGGAGAGTGTTTTATGTTAAAGATAGCTGTGATTGGTCTCGGTGATATATCCAGTATCCATCTCTCTGCTATTCAAGCAAACTCAAAAGCTAAGTTAGTAGCAGTCTGTGATATTGATGAGTCACGTAAGGAAATGGCTCCTGGAGTAAGTTTTTATAGAGATTATCAAGAAATGCTAGAAAAGCAAGCATTAGATTGTGTACATATTTGTTTACCACATTATCTCCATTATCCTGTAACGAAGGCTTGTGTGGAAAAAGGAATTCATGTCTTTCAAGAAAAACCCTTGGCTTTAAATGCAGAGGAAGGCCTTGAATTAGTAAAGCTAGAAGAAGATAACCAAAAGGTGAAAATATGTGTATCCTTTCAAAATCGCTTGAATGAGACAGTTGAAAAATTGCAGAACATAATAGATTCAAATGAATTTGGAAAAGTGATTGGGATAAAAGGAATTGTAACCTGGGCAAGACCTAAGTCTTATTATGACGAGAAACCATGGCGAGGCAAACTGGATTTGGCTGGTGGAGGAGTCATGATCAATCAATCCATTCATACCTTAGATTTGATGCAGCTGTTTGGAGGGGAAATAGCAACGATAAGAGGAACGATTGAACAGCTTCTTGATTATGGGATTGAAACAGAAGACACAGCTGCAGCTAATATTTTATTTGCAAACGGAGCAAAAGGTTTCTTTTTTGCGACCATTGCCAATGGAAATAATTCAAGTGTAGAACTACAGATAGTCTTTGAGAACCAAAAATTCACCATTAAGGACAATATCTTAACGATGCTTGACGAAAATGGCCAAAAAGTAGAAGTGGAAAAAGACACGAAATTGGATGGTTCTAAATTCTACTATGGGGCAAGTCATATAAAACTGATTGATACATTTTATACGTGCATTTTAGAAAATAGCCAAGACTATATTCATGTGAAAGATGCACTTCCTTCCTTACAAATGATTGATGCAATCGTCCAATCATCAAAAAGCAAGCAGGAAATTAGGTTTGATGATATCCCATTTTCCGGCTACCGGAAGGGTTATAGGAATTTGGGGGATATGTGAGCGTTCAAAGGAAGAAATATAAATGGAATGATATTTGTTTTATTGTGCATTAATGAGCAAATAGAGTGTTTTTGTAAGTGGTTCGTTTAGACAAAAGCAATACGAGTAAAAAATTTGTCCAGAATGAACAATATAAGATAATGTCTTTCCAAACAAACCGCTTAATATAGAATTATAGACTTTTATTTTTATATAACAAGGAGAGAGAGTCCAATGGAAAATAAGTTTGCTGCACAATTATTTACTTTAAGAGAAGAATTAAAAAGAGGGATTGCCCCTGTATTTAAAGAGCTGAAAGAAATGGGCTGGGCCGGTGTTCAGCTGTCTGCATTGCCTTCTGGCTATGATCCAGTCGAGGTAGCAAAAGCTTTACAGGAAAATAAACTGGGAACGGCAGGGATACATGTCTCCATCGATCGCTTAGAAAATGATCTTGACCGAGTGATTGAAGAGGTAAATCTATATAACACAAAGGATATAGTTTGCCCATTCTTACCTGAGGATGTAAGAAACAAAGATGGTTATGAGAAGGTAAAGACCCTTTTGAATGAAGTGGCGAAGAAGGCACCAGAATTTCGTATAAGCTATCATAACCATGCATTTGAATTTGATACTCAAATAGAAGGAAAATCAGCGTTGGAATACTTAGTAGAGCCAACAGACAATAATAAAATTTTTGCGGAAATAGATGTGTTTTGGGTGAAAAAAGGTGGGAAAGATCCCCTAGAGTTTATCAAACCATATGCAAATAGAATGCCAATCATTCATTTAAAAGACATGACCAATGATGAAAGACAAACATTTGCAGAAGTGGGTACGGGCGTAATCGATTTTGTCCCTATTCTAAATTGGTGTGAAAAATCCGGAGTAGAATGGTATGCAGTAGAACAAGATATTTGTCCTGGTGACCCAATGGATAGTCTACAA
>NZ_DALZDK010000017.1:44520-86860 GCF_031978665.1 Niallia sp.
AATAAGTTTAGGAAATCTTAACCGATTAACAAGGGAAATACAGGCGTAAAAATAGGACTTTTCACTTCCATTTTTTTAAAAGAAAATAGCGTATAAAGATAAGGATGAAAATGAAGGAGATGGAGTAGGTTGGGGAATATTAAAATCGGAATTATCGGTATTGGCAATATGGGAAGTTCCCACGCAATATATTTAAATAATGGAGAGATTAAAGGTGCAGAATTAGCTGCTGTATGTGACAGCAATCCAGAAAGATTACAATGGGCAAAGGAAACGTTAGGAGAGCATATTCAAAGATTTGATAATGTGGATCATTTTTTTGAATTTGGCGATATGGACGGCGTCATTATTGCAACTCCTCATTATGATCATCCGCCTTTAGCAATTAAGGCACTAGAAAAAGGGTACCATGTATTAGTAGAAAAGCCAGTTGGCGTCTATACAAAAAATGTACGTGAATTAAATGAGATTGCTAGAAATAGTGATAAGGTATTTGGAATTATGTTTAATCAACGAACGAATCCTTTATATCAAAAGCTTAGAGATCTTGTGCAAAGTGGAGAAGTGGGTGAAATTAAACGAACGAATTGGATTATCACTGATTGGTATCGATCACAGAGCTATTATGATTCAGGTGGATGGAGAGCGACATGGGCTGGAGAAGGAGGAGGAGTTCTCTTAAATCAAGATCCCCATCAGCTTGATTTATGGCAATGGACGAGTGGATTGATGCCTAAACGAGTGCGGGCATTTTGTGGCTTTGGAAAGTTCCACGATATTGAGGTGGAAGATGATGTAACCGCTTATGTGGAATATGAAAATGGAGCAACAGGGGTGTTTGTTACATCAACAGGTGACTCTCCTGGCACCAATCGCTACGAAATTTCGGGAGATCGCGGAAAAGTAGTGGTCGAGGATGGAAAACTAACCTTTTGGAGACTAAGACAATCGGAAAGGGAATTCAATAAAGAATATAAAGGTGGATTCGGCGAACCGGAATGCTGGAAAATCGATATCCCGATTAATGGGGAAGCAACACAGCATAAAGGGATTACAGCAAACTGGGTAAATGCCATTCGCAATGGAACAGCATTACTTGGACCTGGTGAAGAAGGCATAAAAGGATTAGAAATCTCTAACGCGATGCATTTATCTGCATGGCTGGATGATTGGGTAGAGCTACCAATCAATGAAGATCTTTTCTATTCTAAATTACAAGAAAGAATTAAGGCGTCTACTTTTAAAAAGAAAGATAATGCAAATATCACGTTAAATGTGGAGGGGTCACATTAGTTAGTAGGGTGGATTAATTCTACCCTTTTTTGTAAGAATACTAATTTGATAGTAGCTGAGGTGAAAGAATGAAATTAGCATTTACAACATTAGGCTGTCCCAATTGGGATTTAGAGAGGGTTATTAACAATGCAGTCGAAAACGACTACGATGGTGTTGATTTTCGCGGACTTTTAGGAGAACTTGATATTTACAAGCTCCCAGAATTTTCGTCAAATATAAAAGAAACGGTTCGCCGATTTAAGGAAGCTTCCTTAGAAGTCCCTTGTTTTTCAAGCTCGGTAAAACTGGTTACTCATTCACAGGAGGAATATGAAACGTTTGTAGAAGAATTAAGACAGTATGCATGGCTATGCAAAGAATTCAATACCTCATATATTCGTGTATTTGGTGGAGCAATTGGTGAGTTAAAGAGAGAAAAGGCAATGGAAATTGCAGAGAAAAATGCTCGCCAATATCTTGCTATTGCAGAAGAAGCTAATGTCAAACTTCTATTAGAAACACATGATGATTGGACAGATAGTAGATATGTAAAAGAACTGGTTCATCGAATTTCATCTGATCAATTCCAAGTATTATGGGATGTCCATCATCCTTATCGAACAATTGGAGAAGAACCTGAGTCCACATGGGAAACTCTAGGTGAAAGAATTAAATATACACATTGGAAGGATTCCTATGTAAAGAAAGAGACGAAAAGAGGCTATCAACTTTGTCTTTTAGGGGAAGGGGATATACCTCTACAAGAAATATTAAGCCTATTAAAGAAAAATGGCTATGATGGCTACTGTACACTAGAATGGGAAAAAAAGTGGTGTCCTGAATTGGAAGAGCCAGAAATTGCATTTAAGCAGTATAGTAAGTATATGAAAAATATTCTTCGATAAAGGTGTTGATTCGAATGAAGTTTGGCTGTTGTGCTGCTATTGATAAGGCAGAGGTACTCTATAAAGCGGGTTATGATTTTATTGAATGTACCGTTGTTTCTCTCATGCCAGAAGAAAGCGAAGGTGTATTTAAAAACATCTTAAAGCAATATAAAGATTCCCCCATACCGATTGAAGCGTGTAATATTCTCCTTCCAAGCGATTTGAAAATTGTTGGAGAAAATGTGAATAATCAGCGAGTGGAAAGTTATCTGTCAACGGCATTAGAACGTGTACACCGAATTGGCGCAGATACTATTGTATTCGGGAGTGGTGGTGCTAGAAGTTTGCCTGAAGGCTTTCCGATAGAAAAAGGGGAAGAACAAATAGCAGCCTTTTTATCGAAGGCAACGGATATTGCCGAACAGTTCAACCTAACAATTGTTATTGAACCGCTAAACAAAAAGGAATCGAATGTGATTAATAGTGTTCCTGAGGCGGTTGAATGGACAAAGAAGCTAAATCGAAAATCATTAAAAGCTTTAGCGGATTTCTATCATATGGAAGAAGAAAATGAACCACTTACTAACTTATATGAACATAAAGACTTTATTTCTCATATACATGTTGCCGATTCTAATAGGTTTTCTCCAGGTACTGGCACGTATCCATATTCAGAGTTTGCTAGCTACATACAAAAAGCAAACTATGATGGCAGAATTTCCATCGAGTGTAATTGGCGAAACTTCGAAGAAGAAATTGGGCATTCCCTTGATTATTTAAAACAGCAGTTTTCTTCATTGTAAGGAAGGTAAAACATACATTATCTTTTTAGCGCCCTTTAATCTGGATGTCAGGGCGCTAAATTTCTCCCTTCTAATGTTACAAATAAATATCGTATCGTAACAAACCTACCTAAATTCCCCACATAAGGATATTCTTAGCTAACTAACTCAATTGGTTAACAATTCCACAAAAATTTTTATGCCTTTCCTAGCAAGGCAGAGGCCTAGTAATCTCCTACTTACCACTTTTTGGACGATGAATAGAAATATTACATCTGCTAGCCTAGTAATAGACACAGAGACTACTAGGAGGTAATAAAATTTGAAAAATTTAAAGAAGCTAATAGTAGCCGCTGGATTAGTGTTATCTATTTCAGCATTTACATTTATAGATCAAGCAGAGGCAGCAACGAATCGTACAGTCCAGTCTGGAGACACTTATTGGAAAGTGGCAAAAGGATTTGGGATTCCTGTCAGTGATTTAATGAAGGCAAACAAAAGTAAAGCATTAATTACAGGTCAAAATATGGTTCTTCCATATGCAACGGTTTCTCCAGCAGATAAAGATTTATTGGCGCGCTTAGTTCGAGCGGAGGCGGTTGGTGAACCTTATGCTGGGAAGGTTGCGGTGGCAGTTGTTGTACTGAATCGTGTGAAAAGCAACCAATTTCCTAATAGCATTCGCAATGTAATCTATGAAAAAGTAAATGGATATTATGCATTTACACCAGTTCAAAATGGAGAAATTAATGAGGCTGCTGATACAGAGTCAAAAAGAGCGGTTAATGAAGCAATCGCTTTAGGTGGACAAGGAAATGGTTCGCTTTATTTCTTCAATCCAAGAACATCCACAAGTGACTGGGTTTTTTCACGTGAAGTAACCGTTACAATTGGAAATCATCGTTTCGCTAGATAAATAGTTAATGAGCGCCAGTCTTAGTAGATTGGTGCTTTTTTAATTAGTTCACTATTTTTGATACAATATAATGAAAGAAACTTAGTATAGAAGGAGCAAAATGGATTGAAATGGAGTTATGTAACTCGTTGGATTTTTGATAAGCCCTTAAAGATTAGAACCATCTTACATACATATGAAGTCGAAAAATGCCTTGGCTTAGGTGCATATGGAATGATTTATCTGTGCTCAGATACTTGGTCAGGAAAAAAATACGTGGTTAAACAATTGAGACCAAGCAAAGGGAAAAAACAAAGGGAGCGCGAACGATTTAAGGAGGAAATTCAGTTATTGAGACAACTAGATAATCGTTCGATTCCGGCACTAATAGATGAGTTTATTTTCGAAAAACAACCTTATTACGTGATGGAATATATACCTGGAGATAATATTGAAGATTTATTATTTTTTCAAAATCAAAGGTTTACGGAATTAGATGCATTAAAAAGGATGGGACAACTTCTTTCCATTATAAAATATCTCCATCAACACCATATCTTTCACACTGATATTAGACCACCCAATGTTATTGTCAGTGAAGGAAAAGTGCACTTAATAGACTTTGGTCTTGCAAAGAAAGTACCGGAGGACAATGACAAAGCAGTAAGCAATTATCGTCAAGATGATTACTATGACTTTGGTCAGATGATTTTGTTTTTACTGTATTCTAACTTTAAAGGGAAGAAAAGCAAGAAACGTACATGGTTAGAAGAATTAACATTGCATCCTGAAACAGTAAAGCTACTCAAAAAATTGTTAGGGATTTCTGATCCTTATAAAAAGGTGGACGAGATTGAAAATGATTTATTAGTTGCGATGGATGCTCTAAAAGAAAACGAAAATGTATAGACGAAAAAATCTTGTACCCAGTTGTACAAGATTTTTTCATAATAACATTTTTTAACTACTACTATGTTTGCGGCGTTTATAATAATGACTGCCTCCGTATGGATTACGTTTTCGGTAATCGGAACTACTGTAGCTTTTAGATTTTCGATAACCCCTTCGGTCACTGCTACTATATCTTTTATAGCTTTTATGACGACGGCTATTACTGTAACTGCCTGAAATTTGCTGTATTTTCTTCATGATTTTTCTAAACATTTTATCACCTCTTTTGAGATTCGATTAAACATAATTTTAGCAAACACCCCATAAATATAACGGAAATTTACAAAAAAATTACATGATTGTAATATAAATGATTGATTAGAAGGAAATCTTTGCTTACAAAAATTCCGGGTGGTTAATCACACTAAGTTTATCGGCTTTAAATATTGCCTTCTAGTATAAAATGTTGTAACATTATTAATATTCTAAACAATTCGTTTTATTCAAAAGATAGCTTCTTGAGAAAAGGGGTAAGGAAGATGAAATATGGATTTTGGCTACCTATTTTTGGGGGATGGCTAAGAAATGTAGAAAATGAACAGATGCCACCGACGTTTGAATATGCAAAAGAAGTGATTCAAAGTGGGGAGAAATGGGGTTATGACACCACTTTAATTGCGGAATTATATTTAAACGATATTAAAGGACCTGAAAAAGATTCTCTAGAAGCATGGTCAACAGCGGCCGCTTTAGCTGCTGTTACAGAAAAAATAGAAATTATGACAGCGATTAGACCAGGTTTTCATAATCCTGCTGTGGCAGCAAAAATGGCTGCAAACATCGATCATATAAGCAATGGTAGATTTACTCTAAATGTTGTTTCCGCATGGTGGGAGCAAGAAGCTAAACAATATGGTGGAATATTCACAGAGCATGATGATCGCTATGAAAGAACACAAGAATTTATTGATATATTAAAAGGCTTATGGTCAGAAGATACCTTTAGCTATAAAGGGAAATACTATGAGATTTCCAATACAAAACTATCACCAAAACCTGTTCAAAAACCAAATCCAATCCTATATGCAGGTGGAGAAAGTCCAAAAGGGAAAGAGATTATTGCCAAAAACTGCGATGCCTATGTCATGCATGGTGGAACAGTGGAAGAAATCGCCGTAAAAATTAAAGGAATGCAGGAAGAAAGACAGAAATATGGAAATGAACCATTCTCTTCTTTTGGAATGGCTGCCTATGTTATTTGCCGGGATACAGAAGTGGAAGCACAAGAAGAGTTAGACAGAATTACAGATGTTAAAGAGTCATCAGCATATGCAGGCTTTGATGATTTTGTTAATAAGTCACAATTAGAACAGAAAATTAAATTATATGATTACTCTGTTTCTAATCGTGGCTTGCGTCCTAATCTAATCGGAACACCAGAACAAATTGCGAAAAAAATCCTAGCATATGAGGAAGCTGGAGTCGATTTATTGTTATTACAATTTTCCCCTCAGCTTGAGGAAATGAAAAACTTTTCCGAAAAAGTTATGCCATTAGTAGAAACATTACGTAAAGAAAGAGAAGTGACTGGCTGATGAGTAAGATTTATGTTATTCATGAAAATAATGAGTGGACAGTCCATTTAACGAAAAGATTAGATGAATTAAATTTGCCCTATGAAGAATGGGATTTATCAGAAGGAAGCTTTGATTTACTTCAGGAGCCACCGGAAGGAATCTTTTATAGCAGAATGAGCGCTTCTTCCCATACACGTAATCACCGTTATGCTGCTGAATATACGGCTGCGGTATTGGAATGGCTAGAATCGAATGGAAGAACGGTAGTAAATGGCAGTAGTGCCTTAAAGTTAGAGGTGAGTAAAGCGGCTCAATATGCAGCATTGCAAAAGCATGGCATTACTACGCCAAGAACATTGGTGGCAACTGGTAAAGACCATATTATTGCAGCTGCAAAACAGCTTGGCGATCCATCCTTTATAACAAAGCATAATCGTGCAGGAAAAGGATTGGGCGTTCGTTTATTCCATTCTATTAAAGAATTGGAAGCATACGTCGAGGGACCAGAATTTGAAGAACCTGTCGATGGCATTACCTTAATCCAACAATATATCGAAACACCCGATCAATCGATTACAAGATGTGAATTTGTTGGCGGAAAATTTGTTTACGCGGTTAAGGTAGATACAGCAGGTGGCTTTGAGCTTTGTCCAGCAGATGCGTGCCAAATAAACGATTTATTCTGCCCAGTCGGCGAACAAGTGGAGGAAAAGCCAAGCTTTACGATCCAGCAAGGCTTCAATGAACCAATTATTGAAAAATACGAGCAATTCTTAGCTTCACAAGGAATCTTAGTTGCCGGGATTGAATTCATGAAAGATCAAAATGGTACAATCTATACGTATGATATCAATACAAATACAAACTACAATGCTGATGCTGAAAAAGAAGCTGGCATATTTGGAATGCTTCAACTCGCTACCTATTTAGGGAATGAATTGAATAGTAGATATGGAGTTTCGAAGTAAATAGGAACAAAGGGATTATGTACTTGTATGTCCCTTTGTTTTTTAGCATTTATTATTATAAAAACCCCCTCACGATATTCACAAGTACTCCTTGCAACAGTTCCTAATTCTATTAATCTTCCATCAGGCTGCAGATTTCATCCAAGATGTAATTATGTAAAACAGTTGACCCAAAACTAAATAATGTTAATGGTAGGCTAGCTGTGTGTCATTTAACTAAAAATATAGCACTTTTAACTTTTATAACAGAAGCTAGTGATATATGTAAATAGCATTTTTTAAATGCATAACATTATAAAAAAATAGGAGAGTGAAGTAGATGAGTTTAGCAGAAATGAAAGCAATGGTAGAGAAAAATAAAGGGGCATATTTAGAGTGTTTGTTCAGAATATTGAGACAGAAGAGTATTAGTGCACAAAACATAGGAATAGAAGAATGCTGTCTTTTAGTAAAAAATTTCATGGAAGAAATAGGTGCTAAAACTACAGTAATCCCTACTGATGGACATCCAGTTGTTTACGGAGAAATAATAAATAACCCTGATAATTTTACTCTATTAATTTATGGACATTATGATGTTCAGCCAGCTGAACTTTCTGATGGCTGGAATACGCCACCGTTTGAGCCAACCATCATAGACGGGAAAATCTACTGCCGCGGAGCAGGAGATAATAAAGGTCAATTTATGGCACAATTGTTGGCATTGAAGACTTATCAAGAAGTAGTAGGAGAACTACCTATCAATGTAAAAATCGTGATTGAAGGGGAAGAAGAAAGCGGAAGTCCTAACTTAGCAAAATTTGTAGAAGAACATAGAGACTTACTAAAAGCAGATTTAGTCTATACTTCCGATGGTCCGATGCATGAAAGTGGAGCACCAGTTGTCTTATTAGGTGTTAGAGGAATGCTTTATGTAGAACTTACTGCCAAGGGTGCTGAATGGGATAATCATTCTGGAAATAAAGGGAATATTGTACCCAATCCAGCCTGGAAATTAGTGGAGCTATTAAATACAATGAAAGATAAAGATGGAAAGGTATTGATAGAAGGATTTTATGACGATCTACGTAAACCTACTGAAAAGGAATTAGAGTTAATCGCAACTCTACCATTTGATGCAGCTGATTTAAAGAATCAAATTGGTTATAAAGGTTTTGATATGACTGGAGATGAATATTATCGAAAATTAACACTGGAGCCAACCTTTAATATTGCTGGATTCCATAGCGGGTATGGCGGTGAAGGGTCTAAAACCATTATTCCTGCTACAGCCACGGTCAAGATGGATACTCGCCTTGTTGTAGATCAAGATCCAGATGATATCTATGAAAAAATTAAATTGCATGTAGCAAAACATGCTCCAGATGTGGAAGTAAAAAGACATGGTTCCATGAAACCATCCCGTACTTCTCCAGAATTAAAAGTAGTTCAAATCGTGAAACAAGCTGTAGAGAAATCCTATCAACAAAGCCCAGTGTTACAGCCGAGTCTTGGAGGAAGTCTTCCAGATTATGTTTGGACACAAATATTAGGTGTTCCATCTGTTGTAGTACCTTATGCTAATTACGATGAAGCAAACCATTCTCCAAATGAAAATATGGGGGTGGGAAATTTCTTTAACGGAATATTGTGTACATGTCAGGTTATTGATGAACTATCAAAGGTATATGTGAGCACACTTGCTGAATAAATAATAGTTGATTTTTGTTTTGTTGTTGATATTCAATGAATTTATAGAGCTAACATAACATGGACAGAGTAAAAAAGAGGCTGGGGCAAAACTAAATAGCCAATCTGTAAAGACGAACAATCTATTTTTCATACTAGTTATTTATGATTTTAAATATACTCAAGTGTAAAAAAACAATTCGTTCCATTGCGCTACAGACACACGATGCGTCGGGGAGGAACCTGAGCCTCCTCGCTGCGCTGCGGGGTCTCAGCCTTTCCTCTACTTCCCGCAGGAGTCGAGTGTCTTCCGCTCCATTTCACTCCGTTTTTAAAGCCTATTTCCTAAAAAAACATTGTTTTTCCAAGAAAAAATGAATTAGTAGGAAATATGGAGCAGCCTGAATACACGGAGACTCCTGTGGGATTAGCGAGACAGCCTGAGACCCTGCAGGCCAAGGGCCGAAGCGGCTCAGCGCGAGCCCCACGGAAAGCGGAGTGTATTCAGGCTGCGGAAAATACAACTAAAACTGCTTTTTACAAGCTAATTAAAAAGCCAAACAATCATACGAAATATTCGTAAAATTGTTTGGCTTTAACTTGGGCTGGAATACTTATGTCCCAGCCTTTTTTTAGCTTGCAAATTATTCAATTAGCCCTTCCTCTTTCAGAAAATCTACCGCAACATCTTCATATTGTTCTTTATCAATATCTACACGTGCATTTAGTTCTTGCATTTTTTCGTTATCAATTTTTCCAACAAGCATGGCTAATACTTCTTCTAATTCTGGATGCTCTTCTAATGTTTCTGCTCTAATTACAGGTGTGGCGTAGTAAGGAGGGAAGAAGTTTTGATCATCTTCTAGAACCTGTAGATCAAATGCAGGGATGCGTCCATCTGTTGAAAATGCATCAATAACATCGACATCTCCGTTTTTAATCGCACTATACATAATGCCAGAGTCCATTGCTTGCGTATTTTTAAATTCGATTCCATAAGTATCAATGAGACCAGGATAACCATCCTCTCTTTCAAGGAATTCTGGTTCAGATCCTAAGGTAAGTTCTGGTGCCATCTTTTTCAAGTCAGAAATCGTTTTTATGTTATACTTTTCGGCATCTTCTTTGCGTAGCGTCAAGGTGTATGTGTTGTTAAAACCGAATGGTTCTAGCCAAACTAAATTGTAATCTTCTTTAAATTTCTTCTTTACAATGTCATAGGCTTCGTCAGGATCACTAACCATATCTTCCTTTAAAATGCTGAGTAGCCCTGTTCCTGTATATTCCATGTACATATCATAATTGCCGGTGTTTACTCCTTCAAATGCTGGAGCTGTCCCGCCAAGAAAAGATTCATAGTTTACTTGTAAATCTGTATGCTCTTCTATCAGATGCCCCATGATGTAAACCATAATTTCTTGTTCAGTGAAATTTTTACCAGTGATGGTGATGGTGTCTTTTCCACTTTTTCCGTCGCTGAAATTTGCAATGACTGTTGATAGAGGGACTAGGACAATTATTCCTGCGATAATCCATATTCGAATGCGACTTTTATTTTTATTGCCTTTCTTATTATGATGAAGACCCTGAGGCGTTACATCAGCTTCTAAAAGCTTCAATAAATAATCAAATATAATCGCCAAGAGTGCAGAAGGAATAGCACCAGCAAGTATAAGACCAGTATTATATGTTTGTAAACCACGGAAGATCAAATCTCCTAGTCCGCCTGCTCCAATTAGTCCAGCTATTGTTGCCACACCAATAATTAAGACAGTTGCGGTCCGGATTCCTCCCATGATTACCCTTAAGGATAATGGTAATTCAACCATCCAAAGCACTTGGCGATTGGTCATACCCATGCCAACACCAGCTTCTATTGCGGAGCGTTCTACCCCTACAATCCCTAAATATGTATTGCGTAAAATCGGCAATAAACCATAAACCGTTAAAGCAATAATTGCTGGAAGCTTACCAGTGCCTATGAATGGGACTAAAAACACCAGTAACGCAAGACTTGGTATGGTTTGGAATACACCTGCTATTCCAATGATGGAATCAGCTATTTTGCGATGGCGAGTTAAATAAATTCCGAGGGGAACAGATATTAATATTGCAATTGCAATGGATAGAAGAGAAAGATACATATGCTCTAAGATTAAATTCCATATTGTTGGCCAACGGTTGATAAAAACATCTAATGTCTCTGTGATGATATTAGGAATGGGTCATACCTCCTTTTTTTATTCGCCGATTTTATCGGCAATGTACTCAACAAGGCTTGCACGGTTGACAATCCCAATAATTTTGGATTGCTCATCTGTTACTGGAACAAAGCCGTAAGTGGATTCACTAACAAGCTGAAAAGCCATTTCTGTTGGATCCTCCATTTTAAGTGTTGGTACATTGGTATCGATTATATCTTTTAAGGTTAATTCTTCTTCATTGTAATGCTTTTGCACATCCCAAACGGATGCTATTCCAAGAAAGGTATTAGCATTGTCTAACACGACAAGACTATCTACCCGTTTTCTTCTCATTAATTTTAATGATTCCGCAAGACCACGGGATTGGCTTGCAGTAACAGGTGAAATCATTAACTTTTTTAATGATGGTAAGGAAATATTTTCTTGTAATCGGTCTTCGCCAATAAAACTTCGAACAAATTCATTAGCCGGTCTCCGTAAAATGTTTTCTGGACTATCGATTTGTACGATTTCTCCGTCTTTCATGATACAAATGCGGTCCGCTATTTTGAGCGCTTCATCCATATCATGTGTAACAAATACAATCGTTTTTTTGATATCCTGTTGTAATCGAACTAATTCATCTTGAAGCTGCTCTCGACTGATAGGATCCAAGGCGCTGAATGGTTCATCCATCAGAATTATTTTCGGTTCAGCAGCAAGTGCCCTGATAACACCAATTCTTTGTTGCTGCCCGCCGCTTAATTCAGAAGGATAACGGTCACCGAAGATTTCTGGATCTAATCCAACCATTTTCATTAATTCATTGATTTTGTCCACGTATTGTTCTTTTTTCCATTTTTGAAGTCGCGGAACGAGTGAGACGTTTTCTTTAATCGTCATATGGGGCAACAAACCTATTTGCTGGATGACATAGCCAATAGTTCTGCGGAGCTTTACTGGATCCTCAGTGGAGATATCTTTTTCTTCGATGGTAATTGTACCACTCGAAGGTTCTATGAGCCGATTGATCATCCTCATAGTAGTTGTTTTACCAGAACCACTTGGTCCAATGAGAACAAGCAATTCCCCTTCGTTCACCTGAAATGAAATGTTTTTAAGTGCTTTAAATCCATCTTGAAACGTTTTAGTTACTTCATTAAATTGAATCAATTTCTACGAACACCTCCAGACCTTTCTATAAAACTTATTACCCGATTTTGCTAACTAACTAACCTCCTATTTTTTATGAGTATATTACTGTCATTAACTATTATATCATTATTTTCGGAAAAATGGGTCCAAAAAGGGAAAGTTATGGGAAGGGGAGTGTTCGTATAAGGTGGTACTCCGTGTTATTAATAATTGGAGGGAATTATTATTAAAAATAGATGAGCGATATATCATTTACATTAGTAGTTATTTATATGGGACGATTCCTACTGGTGATAAACAGATTTACGATACCGAAACAGAACAGACAGAACCACTTGAGATGCGGTCTTACAGCTTACACGTGTAAGTAATGTAGAAAATCCATACATTGTTATAAGTGGTATTAAGTTTACAGATGAAATGTTAAATGATAGTGAAGCATATGTGGAGAATCATGATATAGAAATGATTCTTGAGATAATTGAATAGTTGGAACCGAAAGAAGAGACGTTTAAATAAGTGCTTTTTTGGACCATTTTAATCTGCTGGGCTTGTCCAAACACAGTAACCTACTAGTAACCTACTGTTGGATAAGCCCTATTTTCTATAAAAAACTAACAGGTTTCTTCATAAATTGTTTAGGTGTAATCCCTGTATATTTTTTAAATACCTTTGTGAAATAACTTTGATCGGTAAAATTTAAGAGGGCATGAATTTCAGATAATGAGTGTTCGGCGAAAGTCATTAGCTTTTTTGCTTCTTCAATTTTGGTTTGTTGTATATATTCACTAATCGGTATTCCTACTTCTTTTTTAAATAGATTGGACAAATATTTTGGACTAATGGACAAATGCTCTGCGATTGATTGTAAGGTTAGATGTTCATAGATATGTTTGTAAATATAATTTCTACATTGAAAGATAGGTCTAGAGTAATTTTCCCTTTTTGTTTTTTCTACTTTATCTGCAAACTCATATAAAATATTTTCTGTGAAAAGATGAATGTCCTTTATCTCTTGTAATTCTTCCAAATCTTGAATAAACCGGTCTCCTAACGTATAAGCAATCTCAGGATGTAGTCCACCTGTAATGGCTGCGCGAGTTGCAAGGGTAATGATTGCAATCGTTAAGTTTTTTTGATTTCTCACCTCATTTTTTTTAGACAGCTTTCCAAAATCAAAAGAGGTATTTTCTTTAAAGGCTTTCCAATATGTAAGAAGATTTTCCTTTTGGCCATCTATAATAAATTGATAGATTTTTTTCTCAGCAATAGGATCATGGTGGAAAGAGGAGTTTTGGTGTGCTTCTAGGATATATTGGGTCGAGATTTTTACTTCTTTTAAATGATTGTAAGGTTGTATATTTTGGATAAGAATGTCTCTATCCTCCAATTTCTTTTGAAAAATAAAGTAAAATAGCTTGCAAGTTTTTACTAATTTCGTGGCGCTAACGACAGGAAGAGAATAATAATATTCGTTTAATGTCTCTTCCATCTCTTTTTTCCCATAGGTAGTAGCCAATTCATCTAGTAACATTCTTGTTGGATTAGAAGATAGAACAGGACCTATAATAACCGTTCCAATATTATTAATGGGAATCACTATGACATTTTCATAGTAAGATGTACTTTTAATAAGAGGGAAATGAAGCTTTTTTGCACTAATTACCTCCTTGAAAAATGCCTGTTTAGAGGTATAAAGTGGATTGAATAAATCATTTGGTGACATTTCATTGGTTAGGTTACCCTCATTATCTATTATATAGGTAGGGACATTTAATAAATCCTTTATTAAGCTACATCCGTACTCCAAATTCTCCATATTTGGACTAAATTCCACTAGATTCCCTCCGTTAAATAAAATGTTGTCAAAATTTAGAGAGTAATTAGGTAGTTAAATTACCAAAATTATAGTAATTTTACCATAACCAAGCTTGATATCGTTATATACTTTTATCACGTAAGTAAGCGCTTACTATCAATCTAGCTAAATTTCATTAAATTCATCATTCAGTATACAAAAAACATGGATGGTCCTGCTAGATTGTAAAAAAATTTTTATGGGGAGTGGGCTTTTATGAGGAAAAAATTTGGTTTCATTTTATTATTTATACTTACGATTGTGTTAGGGGCTTGTAGTAATAGTTCTTCATCGAGTACAGAGGATTTAACTATTCCAGAGAATCCAGAAGATATAAAAGGGGATGTGACTGTTTGGGCATGGGCATTGGAAGCCAACTATTTAGAAAAGGATGTATTACCAGCATTTAATGAGAAATATCCTAATGTAAATGTAAAGGTGGAGCACATCGGAGTTGATCAAGTATATCAAAAAGTTAGTGCAGGTCTGTCAGCAGGCGGGAGTGGCTTACCAGATGTAGTACAAGTGGAAAATAACCGGATTCATTCGTTTACAGATGATTTTCCTGATGCATTTACGAATTTAAGCTCTCTTGGCTTTGATAAACATGAAAATGAATTCTCTAAATCAAAAATAGATGGGCTAAAGGATAAGGATGGAAATATTATTGCAGCACCAAGGGATTTAGGACCAGTTGGTGTTATTTACCGGACAGATATTTTTGAGGAGGCTGGAGTGGATCCAGCGAGCATTCAGACATGGGATGATTATATAGAAGCAGGGAAAAAGGTTGTTGCACAAACTGGCAAAGCGTTTTTAGGAACAGATAGTGATGGACTGCTTAGAATCATGCTTCAACAGCAAGGAAGCTATTATTTTACAGAAGATGATAAATTAGATCTTACTTCTGATGCAGCTAAAAAGGCTGTTGATATTTTACAAAAGATGAAAGAAGCAGGGTTAATTATCTATACGAATAACTGGGATGGGCAAGTAGCTGCAATGAAAAACGGAGAGGTTGCGACACAGCCTGGTGCTGTTTGGTGGAGTGGAACGATGATTGAACAAATGCCTGAATTGTCCGGGAAGTGGGGCATGTTCCAATTGCCTGCTTTTGAAGAAGGTGGAGGAAGAGCTTCCAATGACGGAGGATCTGCATTAGCGATTCCAAGCAAGTCTGATAATAAAGTTGCAGCATATGTGTTTGCAGAATTTGCATCAACAGATGTAGATTCACAAATTAAAGCACTAACGAATAGAGGGTTATTCCCAGCGTTATTATCGGCATATGAAGAGCCTGTTTTCAACGAAGAACAAGAATACTTTAGTAACCAAACATTCTTTAAAGATTTTGCTGATACCGTAACAGATATCCCTTCCGTTAACCACAGCAGTGCCGAGTTAGAGCTTCGATCCATCATGACAAGTCAAATGGAAGCTTTCTTACTTGAAGGTAAACCAGCAGCGCAAATATTGGAAGATGGGAAAAAACAAGCAGAGCAGCAAACTGGATTAGAATCGTCTAATTAAAAACCAATAGAGGCTAGCTCAGAAAATAGAACCTATTTTTTGAGACAGCCTCTAAAGAAGGAGGGGAAGAAGTATGGCGGATAATAAAATGCTGGAAACAGGAACGAATCCTATAACCATAAAAAAGAAAAAACAATTCATTACTCCTAAGACGGTTCCATATATTTTTGTTGGTCCTGCCCTTTTGTTGTTTATTGCTTTTACTGTTTATCCTATTATTGCTTCTTTTCTATTAAGCTTTCAAACAAAGGTTGCAGGTGTTTATACTTTCTCAGGATTTGCAAATTATACGCGGCTTTTCAGTGACCCGCTCTTTTACAAGGCACTGGGCAACACATTTATTATTTTAATAGTGCAGGTTCCTATTATGTTATTTCTGGCCGTTATTTTAGCTAGTGTATTGAATTCTGGATTATTAAGAATGAAAGGTTTTTACCGCGTAGCGTTTTTTACACCTGCTGTTACTTCATTAGTTGCAGCTTCTATTATCTTTGTACTATTACTAAATACAGATTACGGATTAATCAATTACTTATTAACCTCAATCGGTCTAGAGAAGGTTCGCTGGCTAACAGATCCTTTCTGGGCGAAGGTGTCTCTTATTCTTGTAACAACATGGAGATGGACTGGCTATAATATGGTTATCTTATTAGCTGGTCTACAAAACATCCCAAATAGTTTGTATGAAGCAGCTAGTATTGATGGTGCGAGTACGATAAAGAAATTCTTTTATATCACGATTCCACAGCTAAAGCCTGTACTTTTATTTACTTTTGTTATGTCAACGATTGGGTCCTTTCAATTATTTGATGAGCCGTATAATTTAACAAATGGAGGTCCAAATAATGCGACAATAACGATTACGTATTATCTCTATAATCAAGGCTTCAGTTTCTTTAATTTTGGCTATGCATCTGCCATTGCTTATGTAATTGTACTCTTTATCGCAGTTCTATCATGGCTTCAATTTAAGGTGGTGAGGAATGACTAATGGCTAAACAGAAACGTATTCAAAAAATATTTATGCATCTATTTTTACTAATTGGTGTTGTCATTTCGATTGGTCCTTTTTATTGGATGGTTGTAGGTGCAACCAATCCTTCAGGCGATGTGTTGTCCTTTCCTCCTAAGTTGATTCCAGGTGATTATTTCATGGAGAACTTACGGAACTTAAGTAATTCGATTGATATTGTCAAAGCAGTAACTAATTCATCTGTGATTGCGATTGTGTTTGTCGTAGTAAGTTTATTCATATGCTCCGCAGCAGGTTATGCTTTTGCGAAATTTAAATTTAAAGGTAGCAATCTGATCTTTGCATCCTTTTTATTGGCGATGATGATTCCATATCAGGCTACAATTATACCGCTATTTCAAATTTTTGGAGCAATAGACTGGATTAATACGTATCAGGCGATTATATTGCCGCAAATATGCTATCCATTTGCTATCTTTCTGATTAGGCAAAATATGCAAGGGATACCGGATTCCTTAATTGAAGCAGCAAGAATAGATGGAGCGGGAGAATTTTTTATCTTTTTCAAAATTGCTTTGCCAACCATGAAGCCTGCCTTGGCAGCTGTTGGGATTTTCTTATTTACCCATCAATGGAATAATTTTATGTGGCCATTAATCGTGATGACAACACAGGAAAATTATACTTTACCAGTAGCTTTATCCACTTTAGCTGGTCTAAATTCTATCGATTACGGACAATTGATGCTAGGGACAGCTATTTCGGTAATCCCAGTGATGGCCGTTTTTCTCATCCTGCAAAAGCATTTTATTTCCGGTATATTAGGTGGTTCGATAAAAGAATAAATTTTTGTGAGGGGACTAAATAATGACAAAAAAATGGACAGCAGAAAAATTAACACTCGGTGTTTGTTATTATCCAGAGCACTGGCCAGAGGAACTGTGGGAAGATGATTTTCAACGAATGAAAGATTTAGGATTTACCTATGTTCGCATGGGGGAATTTGCCTGGACGATATTTGAACCAGAAGAAGGAGTATATTCCTTTGATTTATTCGATCGGGCAATTGAAAAGGCACATAGATTAGGTTTAAAAACAGTGCTTGGAACTCCGACAGCAACGCCACCAGCATGGCTAACACATAAATATCCTGATGTATTGAATGTGTCACAAGCAGGTATTCTATACCAGCATGGAGCACGCCGACATTATAATTATAATTCGGAAAACTACCGCCGATTAAGTTCGGCTATCGTTACAGAAATGGCAAAACACTATCATAATCACCCAGGTATTGCGGGTTGGCAGATTGATAATGAATTAAATTGTGAAATAGATGTTTTTTATTCGGAAGCAGATCATCTTGCTTTTAGAAATTGGGCGAAGGAAAAGTATAAAACGTTAGATCAATTAAATGAGGCGTGGGGTACCGTTTTTTGGAATCAGACGTATACAAGCTGGGATCAAGTCTATTTAACGCGCACAACGGTTCCAAATTCACCGAATCCACATCATATGTTAGATGAAAAGAGATTCATTTCTGATAGCGCCATTTCCTATGCAAAAATGCAAGGAGATATCATTCGAAAATATACTTCTAATCAATGGGTTACAACAAATGGAATGTTTAAGCATCTCGATAACCATAAACTAACGAACGAAGTGCTGGACTTCTATGCTTATGATTCTTATCCGAATTTTGGAAGAGTATTAGAAGATAAAAGCGAGAAGCCTTTACGTGACCGAAAATGGAGCTGGAACTTAAGTGTGGTTCGCAGTATTTCCCCTAATTTTGCTATTTTTGAACAGCAGTCTGGTCCTGGTGGATGGGTAACACGACTAGAACAGCCGTCGCCTAATCCAGGACAGCTTCGCCTCTGGACCTATCAATCGATCGCTCACGGAGCAGATTTAGTTATGTATTTCCGCTGGAGAACAGCAACTAAAGGAACAGAAATTTATTGGCATGGCATTAATGACTATCATAATTTGCCTAACCGTCGTATAAAAGAAGTGGAGCAAGTAAGCAAGGAAATACAACTACTAGGAGAGAAGATAGTAGGCGCAAGCTATCAGGCAGAGATAGCGATTGTCACCAATTATGATAATGAGTGGGACGGGGAATTTGATAAGTGGTCTGGACCTTTTGCTTCGATAAGCAAAGACGCATGGTTTAAAGCGCTTCAGTATAATCATGTTCCTGTGGATGCTTATAATTTAAATAGAAACTCAAATGTGGAGGAGTTAAAAAAATACAAAGTACTAGTATATCCACATGCAGCGATTGTGTCAGAGCAAACGGCAGACTTGCTGAAAGCGTATGTAAATCAAGGAGGCAAATTAATATTAGGATGCCGAACGGGCTATAAGGATGAAACTGGTCAAACTTATATGAAAGCATTTCCTGGCTATTTAGCAGAGCTTACAGGCATTACTGTAGAGGATTTTACGAGGGAAGCACCATTTGAAGCCACTCCAAAGGTAATTTATAAAGAAACAGCAGCGATTGAAACTACTAATTTTTATGAGGTCTTGAAAGTAGAAGCAGGAGCTACCGAAGTGATTGGGAAGTTTTCAGATTGCTATTTTGAAGGGAAGCCTGGCCTAGTAAAGCACCAATATGGAGAGGGAACTTGTTATTATTTTGGTGGTGTTTTTAATATCGAGCTTGCCGAGAAACTCATCGAGGAAACACAAATGAATGATTACAAACATAAATTTGATTTACCTGAAAGTGTAGAGATATCTATTCGCAAGAAAGAGGGGAAGGAATTTGTTTTCTTGTTAAATTATTCTAACAGCTCGCAAGAAATCATGATAAAACAAGAAATGATAAATATTTTAACAGGAGAGAAGGTTTATCAGAAGGTAAGGATGAATGCTTATGATGTGTTAGTATTAGAGTAAAGTAAAAATAGCAAATCGACTTAGAGGTTTATTGATTGGGACGTTGGAAATAGCAACGTCCTTTTTAAATTGCTAATATCTGCAAAATAAAAATTATTATTTTCATATTGTATGAATGTCCTTTATACTAGGGAAGTATGTTAAAAACATAATAGCTAGATATCGATCAAAGAAATAGTTCTTTTTAAAATAAATTAGCTAGTGAAAAATTTTTAAGGAGGAAAAAACGTTTGACGACTATTGAAAAAGAAATGATGATTGTTGAAATTAAGAATGTGGATGAAAAAGGAGCTGGACAGGCTGTTGTTTGGCGTGAAAATGAATTAGGAAACAAAAAGAAATTAAAGCTAACGATTCCTCAAACATTACCAGGTGAAACGGTAAGGGTAACGGTTGATCAGCCACAAAGAAGACACAGAAAGGCATTGCCGGAAGAAATTTTAAATGCCCATGCGGAAAGAATCGGACCTGAGTGCCCTCATTTTGAGAAATGTGGAGGTTGTGTGTGGCAGCATTGGGAATATAATGGGCAATTACAACAAAAAACGAATCATGTAAAGCGTGTGATCGAAGAACAAGGATTTGATCCTAACTTAGTGAAAGATACGATTGGAATGGATGAGCCATGGAGATACCGCAATAAAATGGAATTTACGTTTGCGACAGATGGTTCTCTTGGTTTACATGAACAAGGCAATTTTAGAAAAATCATTTCTTTAGAGACTTGTCTAATCGCAGGAAAAGAAATGGTGGAAGCAGCGATTGAAGTAGCAACTTGGGTGAAAGAGCATGAATTAAAGGGCTATAATAAAGACACACACGAAGGGCTTCTTCGTCATTTAATGGTGAGACAGTCTTTTGCTACAGGTGAAATGATGCTAGCTTTATTTGCGACAGAAGCTCCAGATGGTTCTTTGAAAAATGCAGTGGACACTTTAGTTGCTCGCATTACAGAAAAGTTCCCACAAGTAAAAAGCCTTATGTGGTTAGAAAATACGGATTGGGCAGATCGTACACAATCAGAGAAAAGCCATACATTAGCAGGCAGAGACTTCATTTATGACGAAATGGATGGCTATCGTTTCCGAGTTTGGTTTGATACTTTCTTCCAAACAAACCCGACACAAGCACAAAAATTGGTTGATTTAGCTGTAGAAATGGCAGAACCAAAAAAATCAGAGAATATGATTGACCTTTTCTGCGGCGTTGGAACATTCTCGCTTCCTTTTGCAAGCAGAGTGGGCAAGCTTGTTGGAATTGAAATTGTGGAAAGCTCGATTGAATCAGCTAAACGTAATGCCGGCGATAACGGCATCGATAATGCTACCTTCTTAGCACAAGATGCAAGAACTGGGTTAGCACAGGTTTTAGAAACATTCGGCAGACCAGAGTTACTATTACTAGATCCACCTCGTTCTGGAGCAGGCGGAAAGGTCATGAGACGTATTGGACGCTCTCAACCAGAACGAATCGTTTATGTATCTTGTAATCCTGATACATTTGCAACAGACATCAAGCAGCTTGAGCCATTTGGCTACACATTAAAAGTAGTTCAACCAGTGGACTTATTCCCACATACGGTTCATGTAGAGTGTTGTGCATTATTAGTTCGAAATAGTTAAGATAGTGAGCTGATATCAGAATTTGTCTGGTATCAGCTTTTCTTTTTGTTAGGCTGTTCTCAAAAAAGATAGAAGCTTTTTTATAGGAGAAATTAATTATCTTGGTTATGCTAATAGCAACAAATACTTTTACGAAAACAGCCTTTTATAATGAGTTGTACTAGTCATTTAACCTTTCCTATTTACACAATTTTATCCATGAAAATTAGAGGGAACTAACTTATAGAGAAACATCTAATTGTAAATATATAGTTATTTCTTCCAAAATCCCCATGAAAACTTACAGTTTTACCAACAATTATGTAATGAGTTTTGCTTGCAAACCTGTTAGCCTTGTATATGGGCCTGTTAAAACAGGAGGTATACAAAAATGAAACAGTTAATATTTTTAGCAATTACAATCACTTTAGTTATTGGTTCCTATATATATGTTCCACCCGTTGCAAAAGCAGCAACAACTAATACAGAAGAAACAAAAAATGTATCAACAAGAAAATTTGCGGTTGATAAGAAGCAAAATCTAAATGCTGCTAAAGAATCAGCAAAGTTAACAAATAACGAAAAAAAATTACTGGCCCGTCTTGTTCATGCAGAAGCGAAGGGTGAGCCGTTTGCCGGTAAAGTGGCAGTAGCTGATGTAGTATTAAATCGCCTGGAAAATGAGCAGTTTCCTGACTCGTTAGAAAGTGTAATCTATGAGAAGAATGCCTTTGAGCCTGTTCAGAACGGTTCTATCGATAAAAAAGCTGATAAAGAGGCACATAAAGCTGTACAAGAAGCATTAAATAATGGGAGAGAGAATGAAGAGCTTCTTTATTTCTACAACCCAGATACAGCAACAAGTGATTGGATTTTCTCAAGAAAAGTAGTTAAAGAAATAGGAAACCATGCATTTTCTATTTAATAATAAGTAATAAGTAGCTGATATTTCGTTTTGCGAAAATATACAAATCAATGTAATTAGAGGGGTATTTCAAATGTGAATGCTCCTCTTTTTAATTTTAAAATCTTATAAAAGGATACCTTAAAGGAAAATATATGAAACCTTATAACTTCATAATTCGTATACTTTATAATTATGGAGGGGATGAGATGAAGAGAATGAGTTACAAAGCAGTCAGTATCACTTTATTTCCTTTTCTTTTCTTATTAATTGGTTGTACAGAAAAAGTGGATAAGAATACAGATAACTATATACAGACAGTAGAAGCTGTTTTACATAATGCCTTAACAGGACCAAATGATCAGCTGAAAGATATATTGGAAAAAACAGATTCAGAGGAAAAAAATGCAGCTTTGGCTAAATACGAAGCAGATACATATAAAGAGTATTTTGCAAAAGAAACGTCATACAATGATTTCATATCAAGGTATGGAACAGTATTAATGACGGAACCATATAAAAATAACTACACACTCCAGGTTAAAAATATAGATTATGAAAGAACCGATTCGAAAGAGAGTATTTATAACTTTTCCATCCAATTACAGTATCAAAAAGAGGGAAAGGAATCATCAGAAGTCAAAAAAATAACGGGGCAAGCAAATTTAAATGAGGATTTTAAGATCGAAAGAATATTAATACGAGTAAATGATTTATGGGGTTCCTTTGAAAATAAATAAGGAAGCCAATAGATAACATTGCTCTGTAAAGAATAAAATTTCTAAATGGTGATTACTGTCCTCCCAGAATTATTGCTACCTCGGTAGCAAATAATCTTTAACTGGCTAATTTTCTCAAGTCTTTGTACATTGGTTGCTTTACTTTCTGCTCAAAGCTTAATTTGGACTAGGAGATATAAATAAAATTTTTTGCAGGCATAATTGTAGGAACAGAAATTTGAAAAAAGGAAATAGTTTTTGGCTGAAATGAGCTGGGACAAAACAAAATAGTTAATCTTTAAAGGCTATTTCCTAAAAACTGATTGTTTTTTCAAGAAAAAAATAACATTAGTAGAAAAATCGAACAGCTTGAATACACTTCGCTTTCCTGTGGGCTTAGCGCAAGCCCCACGGAAAGCGAAGTGTATTCAGGCTTCGGTAATAACAACTAAAACAGCTTTTTTAAAAGCTAATTAAAAAGCCAAACAATCACTATCGTGTAATTGTTTGGCTTTAACTTGGGCTGGAATACTAATGTCTCATTTCGTTAAATGGATTCTTATTTTATAGGTACTCCATATCGCATTTCCTCAGATAGCTCTTTTCCCGTTTGTTTCAGCAGCTGAATATAATCAGCAAGGGTTGCATCATTTACTGTGGAAACTAGGGTAGAGATGCTAAGTGCTGCTAGTATTTGCTGATGCTGATTAATGATTGGCACAGCAATACAGCGGACACCTAATTCATTTTCTTGATCATCCACAGCGTATTCATTTTGACGCACCTTTTCCAATTCATGAAGGAAATCTTCTTTATTTGTAATGGTGCGGTTTGTCGCCTGTGTAAAATGATATCCATCAAGTAGTGCATCTATTATTTCTGGATTTTGGTAGGATAACAGTAACTTTCCGATCGCTGTACAATGAAGGGGAATTCTCCGACCTATCCGTGAGTAGCGAATAACCGAATTAGCTCCTTCTTCTTTGTCAATGTACACACCGGCATTTCCATCTAGAATACCGAGATGGCATGTTTGACCAGTTTTAAGTGCTAGCTCAACTAGATATTTATTGGCAATTTGCCTGATGTTTAATGTATTAATAACTAAGTTGCCTCTTTCTACTAGCTTTAAGCCTAACCGATACTTTCCGTTTTCTGGGTTTTGATCTATATATCGCGATTGTTGAAGGGTCTTCAATAAAGAATGCACGGTACTTTTATGTAGTCCCATTTGTTCACTAATTTCCGTGATTTTTAATTCTATTGTGTGATCGTTAAATAAATCTAGTATATGAAGGGCACGTTCCACAGATTGAATGATTGGCATAATATCTTCTCCGTATTCGTTTTATAATATTTAACCGCTTGCTATGATAACAAACATAGTTGAGTACTTTTACATTAATATAGCCATATAAAAATAGCAATGGTCTTTTTGAAAAAATCAAAAATTCGAAATTTGTTTTATGTAAGTGTTTACTTTTTGGAGGCATATGTTATAATCAACTCAAATAATCTAAATAATAGAATTTGGTTTTATAATATAAAACAAATAGAGTTTAAAGGTAATGGGACCGTAAATAAAAAGGGAAGAGGAGAGGGAAAAATGACCGAACTAAATCGCTTTAAAGGAATTATTCCGCCAGTTTCAAGCATTGTTGATAAAGAAGGAAATTTGAAAGAAGCGGAAATGGCGTCATTAATTGACAAACTAATAGAGGATAAAGTAAACGGTTTATTCTTTTTAGGTACTGGTGGAGAATTTTCTCAAATGTTTGTGAATGAAAGAAAGGCAATAGCTGAGTTTGCTGTCAAGTATGTAGGAAAAAGAGTTCCCGTATTAATAGGTATTGGCAGTACGAATACAAGGGAAGCAATTTTGCTTAGTCAACATGCGGAGGAAATAGGGGCAGATGGTATTGTTGCCATTAATCCGTATTATTGGAGTTTGACAGAAGAGAATTTATATGATTACTTCAGTGAAATTGCGAAATCAGTTAAGCTTCCAGTTCTTCTCTATAATTTTCCAACACTTACGGGACAGGATTTAACACCTGATTTTGTTAAAGAACTGGTTATAAATCATCAAAATATAGTGGGGATTAAAGAAACGATTGATTCTATCGGACATATTCGTGAAATGATTGATAAGGTGAAAAAGGTTAATCCAAATTTTTCTGTGTTTTGCGGGTTTGATGATCATTTATTTAATACCTTACTACTAGGTGGAGATGGAGCAATATCAGCCAGTGCAAATTTTGCTCCACAATTGTCGGTTGGCATATACAATGGCTTTTTAGCTGGAGATTTAGAAAAGGCAGTCTCCCTACAAAAGCAATTATCGATTTTGCCACAGCTGTATAAAATTGATAGCCCGTTTGTAAATGTGGTTAAAGAAGCATCCAAATTATGTGGTATTAATATTTCTACCGAGGTTTTGCCTCCTACTAAGACGCTTACCGAAGAGAAGAATCAGCAAGTGAAAGAAATTTTACAGCAGGCAAAAGTACTATGATGGACAGCTGTAAAAAGAAAAAGTAATTATTTTTTTAGATAGATTATTCGTTTGTTAAACAAACATAAGGTGGAGGGATAGCGTTATGACATTACCATTTATTTTCGAAAACGAGAATGAATCCCTTTATGAAGTAAGAACAAATGCGAAGGGACCAACTGGAACACTTCCGCTTACTGCACAAATGCTAGAGGATTCACCAAGTGGGGATTTATTTGGACTTAGTCAAAATGTAGGAATGGGATGGAAACCGAAAGATCTTTTAGGAACGGAAGTCCTTATTCTAGGGACAAAAGGCGGTATAAGAGACCATAATGGAGAGCCAATCGCATTAGGCTATCATACAGGGCATTGGGAAGTGGATATATTAATGGCAGAAGCAGCAGAAGAAATTAGGCAGCATAAAGGAGTGCCGTTTGCTGGATTTGTTAGTGATCCTTGTGATGGTCGTTCTCAAGGAACGAAAGGTATGTTTGATTCCTTTCCCTATCGAAATGATGCTGCAATCGTTTATCGTCGTTTGATCCGTTCATTACCGACTCGGGAAGCAGTAATCGGAGTCGCTACCTGTGATAAGGGACTTCCTGCCATGATGATTGCGCTTAGCGCTATGCATGATTTACCAACCATAATTGTGCCAGGTGGCGTAACATTACCTCCAACAATGGGGGAAGATGCAGGGAAAATTCAAACAATTGGTGCACGATTTGCTAATAAAGAAATTACATTAAAAGAAGCGGCAGAGCTTGGTTGTGTAGCATGTGCAACACCAGGAGGCGGCTGTCAATTTCTTGGTACGGCTGCAACCTCTCAAGTTGTTGCAGAAGCACTAGGAATTGCAATCACTCATTCTGCGCTTGCTCCTTCTGGACAAAAGATTTGGGCAGAAATGGCAAGACAATCAGCAAGAGCTGTATTAGAAATGGAAAAGAACCATATTACGACAAAAGATATTATTACAGATAAAGCGATAGAAAATGCAATGGTCCTTCATGCTGCCTTTGGCGGTTCAACGAATCTTTTATTACATATTCCAGCCCTTGCACATGCTGCCAAATGTAAAATACCTACAGTGGATGATTGGGCAAGAATTAATCGCAAAACCCCTCGTCTAGTGAGTGTTTTGCCTAATGGGCCAGATCATCATCCGACTGTACGTGTTTTTCTTGCTGGTGGTGTACCAGAAGTAATGCTTCATTTGCGGAAATTAGGGCTTTTACATGAAGATGTTCTTACTGTTACTGGTCACACTTTAGGAGAAAACCTAGATTGGTGGGAAAAATCAGAACGAAGAGTGCAATTAAGAAAACGCTTATTAGAAGCGGATGGAGTCGATCCAGACCAAGTGATTATGGATCCAGACACAGCAAAAAGAAGAGGGCTAACTTCAACAATTACTTTTCCAAAAGGGAATATTGCTCCTGAGGGCTCTGTTATTAAATCAACATCTATCGATCGATCTGTAGTAGGAGAAGATGGCATTTATAGACATACTGGAGTAGCAAAGGTATTTACCTCAGAGAAAGCTGCAATTACTGCGATAAAAACGGGTGGGATAAAAGCAGGTGATGTAATGGTTGTAATAGGTGGTGGACCATCTGGAACAGGGATGGAAGAAACGTATCAATTAACGTCTGCGTTGAAATATTTACCTTTTGGCAAGTATGTGTCCTTAATTACTGACGCTCGTTTTTCAGGTGTGTCGACTGGAGCCTGTATCGGTCACATCGGACCAGAAGCATTGAGTGATGGGCCAATCGGTAAGCTTAGGGATGGAGATTTAATCGAAATAATTGTTGATTGTGAAAACTTGATAGGATCTGTTGATTTTATTGGCACAGAAAATCAGCGAATATCGAAAGAAGAAGCTATCCAGGTTTTAGAAACAAGGGAAGCTCATCCAGACCTTAAACCAGACCCTGATTTACCGGATGATACTAGGCTTTGGGCTGCGCTACAAGCAGTTAGCGGCGGTACTTGGCGCGGAAGTGTGTATGATGTCGACCGTATCATTGAGGTATTGGAAGCAGGGAAAAAGGCATTAGCGAAAGAAGAAGGTTCCTTTCCTAGATAGGTTTAGTAAGAGCAGAAAATAATCTTTGAAATATACATTTAATGGGGAAGAGAATCTACAAGATACTAGTTTTATAGATTCTCTTTCAAAGTGGTTAGTGGAAATTATTAATTTAAGGAAAAGGGGATACACAATGAGTAAAATAATCAATCCAGTCTTACCAGGCTACCATCCGGATCCTTCTATTTTGCGTGTAGAAGATGACTATTATCTTGCTGTTTCTACTTTTGAATGGTTTCCAGGTGTTCAAATTCATCATTCGAAAGATATGGTTAATTGGAGATTGTTAACATATCCATTAACAAGTGAATCCCAATTAAATATGATTGGGAATGTCAATTCAGGTGGAGTGTGGGCTCCGTGTCTAAGCTATTCGGATGGTATGTTTTATTTAATCTATACAGATGTAAAAAGTAGAGTTGGAGCGTTTAAGGATACACACAACTATTTAGTAACAGCTGAAAATATAGAAGGACCATGGTCTGAGCCAGTTTATCTTAATAGCAGTGGTTTTGACCCTTCCATGTTCCATGATGAGGATGGACGGAAATGGTTGGTGAATATGATTTGGGATTTTCGTAAAGGAACAAATTCGTTTGCAGGAATCGCTCTTCAAGAATATTCAGTGGAAGAAAAAAAGCTAGTTGGGCCTATTCAAAATATCTTTAAAGGATCAGAAATTGGTTTAACAGAGGCACCACATTTGTACAAGCGCAATGGCTACTATTATCTTGTGACAGCAGAGGGAGGCACTTGGTATACACATGCGGTAACGGTGGCTAGGTCTACTTCTTTATTTGGTCCATATGAAATAGATCCAACAAATCCAATCTTGACTTCAGACGAAAACGATACAGACCAACTACAAAAAGCAGGTCATGGAAGCTTGGTGGAAACACAAAATGGTGAGTGGTATATGGCACATCTATGCGGCAGACCAGTAGTGGATAAAAAATGTATTTTAGGGAGAGAAACGGCCATCCAAAAATGCTATTGGACAGAAGATAATTGGTTGCGCATTGAAGGAGGACCTAATCCATCGACCGTTGTCGAGGCTCCAGATTTAGAACCACATCCTTTTGAACAAGAGAGTGACCATGATGATTTCCAAGGCAATACTTTAAAAAAATACTGGAACTCTTTAAGAAGAATATTTAGTGAAGAATGGATTTCACTAACGGAACGACCAGGATATTTAACATTAAAAGGTGAGGAGTCGATGAGTTCTCTTCATCGCCAAAGCCTGTTAGCGCGGAGATTAGAGAGCTTCACAGCTGAATTAGAAACTGCGGTTGAATATGTACCAGAAACTTTTCAACAAATGGCTGGATTAATTTTTTATTATGATACGGATGATTATGTGTACCTGCGAATTACGACACATGAAACATTAGGGAAATGTATCGGTATTATTGAATCCAAACATGGTGTATATGATGAATTACTCAATCAAGATATCCCGTTAAATTCCGAGGGATTGATTAAGCTAAAGGCGAAAGTTGATCATCAATGGCTCCAGTTTGCTTATGCAGAAGGAGAAGATGAGTGGAAGGATATCGGCAGCAAAATTGATATTGGTCATTTATCGGATGATGATGCAGATTATATCCGCTTTACAGGAACCTTTGTGGGTGTATGTGCACAAGATTTAAGTGGTCAAAAGAAGCCAAGCTATTTTCCATATTTTAAGTATGATGAATTGTAAAAAAATAAAGGAGAAAGAGTGCTGATATGCTTACAGTGCTCTTTTTTATTGTTTGGGAAAAGGAATGATGTAAATCGCTATTTCCTTATAGAAAGTGATATTTGTTAAGTGAGTTCACAACTCAGACATAACTTTATGTACAAAATGTGAATTGCATCACAAAAACCTTTCTTACGGTGAGAATAGTGCTATTATATAAGTGTAGTAAGAAACAAACAAGATCTTGTAAAAATTAATGTGAAACAATGAACAAACTTACTGAATAAATAAACTAAAAATTAAACTTAGGGAGATGGAGTAAGATGTTAGATTTATTAAGAAATAATAAAGTGGTGGCAGGAATATTAGCGGTGATTAGAATTTACCTTGGATATCAATTTATCCATGCAGGCTATGGAAAGATAACAAGTGGCGGCTTTGACGCAAGTGGATTTTTACAGGGGGCAATCGCAAGTAGCACAGGTGATCACCCAGCAGTACAGGGCTGGTGGGCAACATTTCTAGAGCATGTAGCACTACCTAATGCAGATTTATTCACATTTTTAGTTCAATGGGGAGAATTACTAGTAGGGATTGCATTAATTCTAGGTCTATTCACAAGCTTTGCAACATTAATGGGAATGGTAATGAACTTCGCCTTCTTATTCAGTGGAACAGTAAGCACAAATGGACAAATGATTCTATTAGCAATATTCGTAATCGTAGCAGGTGCAAACGCTGGTAAATTCGGTCTTGACCGATATGCAATGCCATATATCAAAAATCAATTTAACAATAGAAGAAATAATAAACATAAAAAAGAAACAGCAATTGCTTAATAATTTAAGTAGTTTACTAAAAAAATGGCTTGCTAACAGTTATAGCAAGCCATTTTTTTGTTTACAAGGAAGAAATAGCATGAAAGAAAAACTATATGTCCGTTATTTTGGAAAAGGGAACATGATTTGAGGATTTGTTGATTTAATAAAAAAATTCCCAAAATGTAGGCGAATAGGATAAAATGACTTTATATTATTATAAAGTCGAGGAGAAGAGAAATTGATTGGAACACTATTTAACTGCTTCATGATTCTTGCAGGTAGTACGATTGGCAGCTTTTTGAAAAAAGGGATTAAAGAGGAGTATCAGGATATTCTGATGCAGGCGATGGGGCTTGCTGCAACGGCACTTGGGATTCATTCCATTGTTCAATATATGCCAGATAGCAAGTATCCGGTTCTTTTTATTGTTAGTCTTGCAATCGGTGGCTTAATTGGAGAAAAACTGGATATCGAAAATGGTTTTAAACGAATCGTCGCAAGATTTTCAAAAGGTAATTTAGCAGAAGGATTATCGACGGCAATTTTGCTATTTTGTGCTGGGACCTTGTCCATATTAGGTCCGATTGAAAGTGCCTTAAGAGGAAATCATACATATCTTTTTACAAATGCCATTTTAGATGGGGTAACTTCGATTGTATTAGCGTCTACCTTTGGCTTCGGGATTGCTGCTTCTGCGCTTGTTTTATTTTTGTGGCAAGGCTTTTTTTATGTCACAGCAGGATTACTTACAAACTTTCTAACACCAGGTTTATTAGCGGAAATATCGATTATTGGTGGAATCCTTATTTTAAGCTCTGGACTCAGTATATTGGGCATTAAAAAATTTAAGACATTAAATCTCTTACCATCTCTTTTAATACCAGCGATTTGGTTCATTATACTCAAACTAGTATAGTTAGATTGATATAATCGCCTTTGATTAAAAGTCCTAAATAAGGGGAATATATTTTTTAGAGGTGATAATATGGTAAAACAAGAAGACTTAGAAACGTTAAGAGACTTAATAAAAGATGTTGATACCGCCATGCTCACAACTGTATCAGAAGAAGGACTTGTATCCCGTCCAATGAAAACGCAAGAAGTAGAATTTGATGGAGACTTATGGTTTCTAACAAAGAAGGACACTGAAAAGTACGAAGAGATTTTGCATGAAAATGAAGTTAATGTCGCTTATGCAGGAAAATCCTATGTTTCTATTAGGGGAAGAGCTGAACTCGTTGATGATCTTGCAAAGAAAAAAGAGCTTTGGAGTAAAGGCTATGAAAAAATCCTGCAGACTTCATACGATGATCCTAATATCGTATTAATTAAAGTGAAAGCCGAATCAGCTGAATATTGGGATACAGGAAGCTTTACAAAAAATATCGTCTTTTTTTATAAGCGGATGACTGGTCAAGAAGCAGAAGACACAGATATAAATGAAACATTAGAATTATAATAAGCACGAAAAAAGCTTAGAGTTTGCTCTAAGCTTTTTTCGTGTTCTCTTTTCGAGGCCGATTTAAGAATATTTAAAAAAATGTAAACTTTGTAAAGAGAAATTGAAGTTTGTCAAACAGTCATTATGTGTTTGTTAATCCTTGGTAAATTCGGTTTTTAACATGAAATTGTATGGTTAAATAGGGGTGTAATTCAAATGGGGAGGGGTTTGTTAGTGGTAGCAGTAGAAATGAAGGACATTTCTAAATCATACGATAAACAAAAATCGGTTATTGATCAGATTAGTCTTTCGATAGAAGAAGGAGAGTTTTTTGTCCTTGTTGGACCATCTGGGTCAGGAAAAAGTACATTACTGCGAATGATTGCTGGTCTTGAAGATATTTCGGGTGGGGTATTGAAGATGAATAATCAAGTCGTAAATCACTTGCCGCCAAAGGATCGCAATCTATCAATGGTCTTTCAAAATTATGCATTATATCCTCACTTAACGGTAGAACAAAATATCCTTTTCGGTTTACGTGCCAAAAAAGTAGACAAGGTTGAACAACAAAGAAGATTGCAAGAAACCGCTGGGATGATGGGATTAACGGGGTTATTAAAACGAAAGCCTAAGGAATTGTCAGGTGGACAAAGACAGCGGGTTGCATTAGCTAGGTCTGTTGTCAGTGAAGCTCCTATTTGTTTAATGGATGAGCCGCTTTCTAATTTGGATGCAAAGCTTCGTGCCCATATGAGAATAGAAATTCGCCGCCTACAAAAAAAGCTTGGTTTAACAATGATTTATGTGACCCATGACCAAGTAGAGGCAATGACAATGGGAGATCGCATTATGGTTTTAAATGACGGGAAAATCCAACAAGTCGGCGAACCGATTACTTTATATAATCAGCCTGCTAATTTATTTGTCGCATCCTTTATTGGTTCACCGAAAATTAATTTAAGTGCGGCAAAACTGGTTGATCATAAATTGGTACTTGAGAGTGGTCTACAAATTGTGATGGATAAAGAAGATATTCTCCCATTACAGTCTTATGCAAACCTTACGATGGGAATCAGAGCAGAGCATATTTTCCCAGGAACAAATGAACATACGAGCCATACTTTAGAAGTAGTCAATGTAGAACAGTTAGGGAATGAAACATTGTTAACCTTTGAATTAGGAAAAGAGCTTTGGACGGCAAAATGGCTAGGACAATGGCGAATTCAAGCAGGAGATCGCGTTCCTGTTCAGCTGTCTTCCAAGAATATATGCTTTTTTGATTCTGAATCAGGAGCATTAATTCGCCCTGCAGTTGCTATGGAAGAACAAGAGGTCGTTGGATTATGAATGAAATTGTCTATCAACAAGAATTACAGCATTCCGTCGATTTTCTAAAAGAAAAAAAGAAGCAGCGGCTACAGCATTTGCTGAAAGGGATGCTATTCTTATTACCATCTATTCTATTATTTAGTGTCTTTTTATTTTACCCATTGGGGAGAACCATCTATTTAAGTTTTTTCTTAACAGATAATCGAGGAGACCCAACGGTATTTGTAGGTTTGGAAAATTATCTCGAAATTTTTAAATCGCCAATTTTTTTACAAAGTTTAAAGTCGACTTTGCTCTTTGCTTTGTATACAGTCCCAGGAACGATTATCGTAAGTTTATTTCTAGCAATTCTGGCGAATGAGAAGCTGCGTGGAATCGGAGTGTTTCGAACAGTCTTTTCCTCTTCAATGGGGATTTCTGTTGCAGCTGCTTCCGTATTTTGGATGTTCTTATTTCATCCTACGATTGGTTGGCTTAATCGTATCGTGAAAGCATTCGGAATGGAGCCGATTGGTTGGCTGACAGATCCAAATTGGGCGTTATTTTCCGTATCTGTTTCCACTATTTGGATGAATGTGGGATTTACCTTCTTGATTTTATTGGGAGGACTTCAATCGATAGATTCCTATTTATATGAAAGTGCAGATATAGATGGCGCGGGCTATTTTTACAAGCTGAGACGAATTACAATTCCGATGCTGTCTCCAACCTTATTTTTTGTGTTAACAGTTACGTTGATTAATGCCTTTCAAACATTTGGCCAAGTAGATATGTTAACGAGAGGTGGACCGCAGAATGAGACTAATTTAATCGTTTATTCCATTTACCAGGAGGCGTTTATGAACTACCAATATGGTACTGCGAGCGCTCAAGCGATTATTCTGTTTGTGATTATTCTTGTTCTAACCATCATTCAATTTAAGCTTGGAGAAAGGAAGGTTCATTATCAGTGACATTGCCCATTCATAGAAAAGTTATCTTTTATTTATTACTAATTGTTGCCGCACTGCTTATTTTTTCGCCAGCGATTATTGCATTTCTGATGAGCTTTATGTCATCACAGGATATTATGACTGGAAAAATAATACCGACAGGATTAACATTTGACAATTATTTAAAAGTATTTGAGCGATTTCCATTAATGCAGTACTTATTAAATAGTTTCGTCGTTTCGATTGTCATTATGGTAGGACAATTAATTCTTGCTAGTTTAGCAGCATATGCGTTTGTATTTTTAGAATTTAAAGGAAGAGATTTTATTTTCTTTGTTTTTATTGCAACCATGATGGTCCCGTTTGAAGCATCAATCATTCCTAACTTTCAAACGATACGAAATCTTAACTGGCTAGATCATTATAATGGATTGACAATTCCTTTTTTTGCAACAGCCTTTGGAACCTTTCTCTTGCGCCAGAATTTCAAGCAAATTCCTAAAGAGTTAAAGGAAGCGAGCGAAATTGCGGGAATCGGTGATTTTCAATTTTATTTAACCGTTGTTTTACCAATGGCAAAAACAAGTTTGATCACACTTGGCGTGTATGGGTTTGTAACGTCATGGAATATGTATTTATGGCCATTACTTGCTACAACGAATGATAGTGTGCGCACTGTACAAATCGGCTTAAGACAGCTTCAGTCACAGGAACAGTTAAATGAATGGGGCGTCATCATGGCAGGGGCAATTATAGTTGTTTTACCAACGTTAATTCTATTATTTTTGGGACAGAAAAAACTCCAGAAAGGATTAACAGAAGGAGCCTTAAAATAATCTTTTTGCAAAGAATAAATATTACTAATAGATAAGTTAGGGAGTGTACGACGAATGAGGAAATCGAAGCAGTTACTAAGCATGTTTATCCTATCACTGGTTTTATTAATTGTTGGATGTAGCAATAATACAGAATCATCTACTACAAGTGGAGAAGAGAAGGAAGGTCCTACTACTGTTACTTTCTGGCATTCTATGGGAGGAGCAGCACAAGAAGCATTGAATACTATTGTCGAAGAATACAATAGCTCCCAAGATAAGGTGAAAATAAATGCAGAATATCAAGGTACATATGATGAAGCTTTAACAAAATTTCATACAGTTGCAGGGACAGAAAGTGCTCCAACGATGATGCAGGTTTTCGAAATTGGTACAAAATCTATGATTAATAGTGGATTTGTGGAGCCGATTCAAACACTTATTGATGAAGATGGCTATGATATGAGTGGCTTAGAAGAAAACATTACGAACTATTATAAAATTGACGACACTTTTTATTCGATGCCATTTAACTCTTCTACACCAGTTATGTACTACAATAAAGATGCCTTTAAGGCTGCAGGATTAGATCCGGAGAAAGCACCAGCAACATTTGAAGAGGTAGAGGAAACTGGCAAGGCTATTGCAAAAGCAAACCCAGAAATGAAAGGATTTGCACTCCAGGCCTATGGTTGGTTATATGAGCAATTATTAGCGAACCAAGGTGCTTTATTAATGAACAATGATAATGGCCGAACAGAAACACCAACCGAGATTGGATTCACCGATGAACAAGGCAAATCCGTTTTTCAATGGGTAAAACAAATGATTGATGATAAGACCTTTGCTAACTACGGTACAAACGGTGATAACATGGTTGCTGGGTTCCTTGCAGGCGATGTAGCGATGTTTATGCAATCTTCTGCTAGTGCTAGAGACGTAATTGATAATGCACCATTTGAAGTCGGCGTTGCTTTTATTCCCCATCCAGAAGCAGTTGAAAGACAAGGGGTTGTTATTGGTGGAGCAAGTCTTTGGATGATGAAAGATAAGAGTGACGATGAGAAAAAGGCTGCTTGGGAATTTATGAAATACTTACAAACTCCAGAAGTGCAGGCAAAATGGCATGTTGGAACAGGATATTTTGCAGTTAATCCGAAAGCTTATGATGAACAAACAGTAAAAGATGCTTATAAAGAAATGCCACAACTACAAGTAACAGTGGAGCAACTTCAATCTACTAAAGCTTCCTATGCTACTCAAGGGGCGTTAATGGATATGATTCCGGAAGGTCGTCGCATTAGCGAAACAGCACTTGAAACGGTTTATAATGGTGGAGATGTCGATGAAACATATAGTACGATGGTTAAACAGTTGAACGAAGCAATTGAAAAAGCAAATCGAGCTAGAAAATAAGATATAGGGGATTGACCAACATGATTAAAGAAACTTAATACTTGTTGGTCTGTTTCTTTCCATTAAAAAGGAGGAGAAGAACATGAATCAAACGAAAATCTATGGACATAGAGGAGCAAAAGGAAGATATCCAGAAAATACACTTCTGAGTTTTCAACAAGCAATTTTACAAGGGGTAGATGGAATTGAATTAGATGTTCATTTGTCGAAGGATGGGGAAGTTGTTGTAATACATGATGAATTTTTAAACCGTACAACAGATGGAACTGGCTTTGTAAGAGCATGCACACTAGAGGAAATAAAAAAGTTTAGTGCAGGTAGTAAGTTTTCCTCCCTTCCTGATTATGAAGAAAGCTGGATTTTAGAAAAAGTACCAACCTTAAAAGAAGTTTTACAATTACTAGCGCCATACCCAATAGAATTAAATATCGAACTTAAAACTTATACATTCGAATACGAGGGGATAGAAGAAAAGACGATTGCGCTAGTGAATGAATATGGGAATGGTCGTAAGGTGGTTTATTCATCATTTCATTTGCCGACTTTATTAAGAATAAAGGGGATTGATCCAGCTGCTTCGATTGCATGGTTGTTAAATCACGTAATCTCGCATCCTCTTGACTACATAAAAAGCTTAGGATTGGAGTCGTTACATCTTCATAAAGACATGGTAATCGATAACTTAAAAGACTGGCAGGAATTAAAAACTCTAGTTAGGGTATGGACTGTAAATCAAAAGGAAGAGCTGGTTCAACTTATGGATGCAGAAGTGGAATCCATTATCACGGACTATCCGGAATTAGCAATAGCGATTAGGCAGGAAAGAGCAGTTCCGATTGACTAAATACTGGATTGGATGCTTGCTCATTCCTTTCTTAACTCTTTCTCTTACTTCCTGTGGGGACATGTCGGTATCTGAAGGAAGCCAACCTAGAATAGAAAAAGAGCACGCTCCAAGAGTCATTGCACACAGAGGAGCTAATGAATGGTATAACGAAAGTACCATCACGGCTTATCAAATAGCAGCGGAAACAGGAGTAGATTCTCTAGAAATAGATTTAAGGATGACAAAGGATGGCGAATTGATTGCCATGCATGATGAAACCATTGACCGGACGACAAATGGGAAGGGAAAAGTCTCAGATTATACATTAAAAGAAATAAAGAGTTTTCGAACGTTGGAATTGGATAATAGCAAAGTGATAACGGAAGAAATCCCAACTTTAAGAGAAATAATGGAAACCTTCCGTGATACACAAAGCTATTATATTGAAACAAGACTCGTTAATGGGGAATTAGCAATGGAAGAGAAGCTGATTCGGTTGTTAGAGGAATATCAATTACTCAACGAAAATTTGGTAACTATTCAGTCCTTTTCAGAAGAGAGTCTCTTGAAAATAAAAGCATTAGCTCCATATACGGAATTAGCGCTCCTTTTTCGAAAGGGCTCTTTTTCTCTGGAAAAAGCAAGGGAAGTTGACTTTCCTGTTATTGGTATCGAATCTACAGATGTTACCCAGAAAATTGTAAATGAATTACATAAAAAGGGGAAAGAAGTCCACGTATATTTTATTGATAAGCAAACACAAAAAGAGGAACAACAAAGAGTTATGGAGTATCAAGTGGATGGCTATTTCACGGATTATATTCATTTTACGAAAGAGATTTTAGCTATTTAGAAAAAACGGGTGTGAATATGCTATTTTCATACCCGTTTCTTTTTCATGTTAAAAAATTATAGGGAGTTTATTTTGAAATTTAGTGTTTAAAGCATACTTTCATACGTTTCGATACTAAGTTTCCGAAAAATCGAATGTGGCAAAGGCAAGAAATTATCATAAGCGATTTTAGCATAATAACGGGCTTTTTTTTCATTATGGAGCTCTTTAAAGCACAAGGCAATAAACGTATCTTTCATATAATTTAGAGCTAAATCAATTGGATGACTGATATACTCAGGGATATAAATAGTTTGTAAAATAGCTAGTGCAGCTTCATATTCTTTGGTAAAATATAATGCTTTTCCCTTTAGAAGCATATTCCAGTTGTCCCCTGAATATATTTGTGTATTTTCATCAAATGTTAAATAGCGATCAATTAGAGGCATTGCTTCCTCATATTCTCCTTTTACATGAAGTAAATATTCGGCACGAAGAATATCACAAAGCTCTGCAAACAGTGGATCCTCCACAAATTCTCCGTATTGCTGTAATTTCTTTAAATAGTAATGGAATTTTTCTTCGTCTTCCACTGAAAGTGCTACTACTGCTGCAAGCTGATATATATCACTGGTTTTATAATAAAGCTTTTCTTTGCGAGAGTATTCTAATGCTCTTTCCACTGCTTCGGAGGTTGTTTTTATGTCACCTAAAGCTGAATAAACTGCTGCTATATTATAGTCTATACTTACTTGGGTCATCGGATCAATTTTAATGTGATTGGTCTCAATATGTTTTATTTCTATTAAATAGGCTTGTAAAGCCTCTTCATAACGTCGTTCTACGAACAAAGTCATACACTTGAAAATTCCAATTTCTGACCGGTTTGCAGTTAGATTAAGTGAATCATAAAGAGATGCTGCTTTATCACAATATATTTTCCATTCTTCTTGATCTAGGCAAAATAGAGCTTTACTATAAATCTCCATCAATCGTGCTGATTCATAGCTTTCATTTAAATTTGAAATGTAAGGTTCGATTAGCTTGACTAGCTTTTTACATTTCTGAATTGTATCATCGAGCTTTCTCCTGTAGAGAAGAAAATCCTCATGAAGATGTTCTGCTTCTTCTAACACCTTTCGCATTTCTGAGGAACTAACTTTTTCTAATAGCTCTGTTACTTCCACTCCAAGCCTTTCAGCAATATATTCTAGACTTTCCATAGAGGGTTTTGCTTTATTATTCTCAATCTGGCTGAGCATGCCTTTTGTTAGCTTTTCACCAGCTAATGCCTCCAGTGTCATTTTTCTTTGTTTTCGCAAACTGCGAATTCGTTCTCCTAGCATAATGGTACACTCCTTACTTCGATAGTTTAATTATATTAAACTTTTTCTTGAAAGGAAAGTGGGTATATGATATGATTTGTTTAATTTAATTAAACTTTATTGGAAAAGGATGGGATTTTGTTGGATGAATATCAGTTGCAAAGGAGAGCCACTTACCATTTGTGGACATTTGTAAGTAGTAAATTAATTGCAACAGCTGGATCACAAATTTACACGTTTGCCATTAGTCTGTATATTTTGCAGGTGACTGGTTCTTCGATGAGTTTTGCTGTAAATATGCTATGTAATATCTTGCCTAGAACAATTGTTGCCCCATTTGCTGGGTCTATCATTGACAAGTATCCCCGAAAAATAATTGCTATTACGGCTCAAACGATTACTACTATTTCAATAGGTGGATTATTGCTTTATAGCATAACAATGGGATTGTCTTTACCTGCGATTTATGCAACATCCTGTATTTTATCGATAACTTCTATGTTTGCAAGCAATGCCTTTACTTCATCATTAACAGGATTAATTGATGAAACGCGCATCCAGAAAGCATCCTCCTTAAATCAAATTGCTATTTCCATTGCGCAAATTGCAAGTCCTGCGATAGGTGGGATATTATTCGGTCTTGTTTCCATGTCTGTGTTTTTAACCATCTATTTAATCGCTTCATTGATTGCCGTTTTACTTGATTCTACGATGAATTTTACATTGTTTGAAAAAGAACGAGAAAAAACAGAAACGAAAGAATCTGTTTTTGAAAGCTTAAAAGAAGGCTTAAACTATGTTAGGCTTCAACCATTATTGATGGCGATCATTAGCATTAGCTTGATTGTCAACTTTATTTTTACAGCATTTAATGTTGGTTTTCCCTTTATTGTTAATACGAAATTACAAATGCCATCTGTACAATTTGGGATCGTAGAAGGAGCTTTTGCAGTCGGAACACTGCTTCTTTCTATCTATCTTTCGTTTGGAAAGGAATTTAAACAGCCATTATCAGTCAGTAAAATGGGAATTCTTTCTTTAGGATTATTAGTAATTGCTGCAGCTGTTCCTATTCTTATTACCTTTTCGGCCTTTTCCGTTTTTATCTATTATTTTGTACTTATGTTTATATTTGGAGCGGTCAATATTTTGGTAAATATTCCGATTATGGTGCTTATGCAAAAGAAAATTGCGAATGAATATAAAGGAAGAGTGTTTACGATTTTAGAGACATTTGCGATGGGGATGATGCCAGTAGGTACCTTATTATTTGGCGTTCTTTATGATTACATTCCTGCTCAATGGATACTCATTGTGGCAGGATGTATGCTAATTCTTTCCGTCCTAATTTTTGCAAGACCTTCTATAATGGAAAAAGCAAATGAGTCGAAGTCACCGACAGCTCTTTCTAAACAAAAGGTTACTTCTGTTTGATGAAATCTAGAGGAGTGCTAACTGTTACTTTGAAGAAGGAAATCAACGGGAAAAGGTAACAGAGAAAAACGTTCTGTTACCATAAATTTAATCTGGACATCTCCCTCACTTGCAACACTTAACCCAAATTAAACTTAGTAGACAAGAAAATACATTTAATCCAAAACTCTCCTCCCAAAAAGGAGAGTTTTTTAATGGAAAATATAGATTAATAGGAGATAATGAATATTCTAGTAATAATAAAGAGGATAAACGATTATATTAGACTAGTAAAACGAACTTAAAGTTAAAGCAGAGGTAATGTTCTTATGAATAAAAAGTTAAAAGATAAAATAAATGAGGAATATCGATCGGCAGAGCACAAAGCTTCCCGTTATTTTCATTCCCTTCAAACTCAGTTAACGGATCAGTCTTATGTGTCGCGCTTAACGAAAGACTTTCAAACTTGGAAGATAAACCATATACATTCTCCTTCCATCCTTACTTATTTTTCCCGAAAAAAAAGAAAACCGATTGTAAGAGGATATCGACCTTATATAGAGTGGCTGAACTATGCAGGTAAATTAGATGATTATTTGAATCGAAGTATTGCTTATTTATATATGCGTGATTTAGGAAAGACGCTTTCATCACAACCAACCATAGATAGAATAGAGGAAGTAGTCAACAATGTGAAAACTCACCTTTTAAAGAAAGATGCAAAGGAAGACGCTTTTAGCGTAGCTAGTATATACAAATTGGCTAAACAAGAAGCAGTCGAACATACGATGATTTGGGTGCTAGAAAAATTGAAAAAAGTGACAGCACATATACCGAGCGGGATGAGTGTGGAGCATGCTCAGCGGAAAATACTGAAAATCCTTGCAGGGGTCTTAATGCATGAATTGGAAGAAAGAAGAGGCATTGAACTATCAGAAGAAGAACGCAAGTCCCGATTAGAAAAAGCCTTAAAATTAGGTTTCTATTATGGGCTAACCTATCCTTTAATTGATGATTTACTGGATGCAAAAATTTTATCCATGGAAGAGGAAAAGCATTATTCCACTTTAATTCGAACGACATTAGAAACGGGGGAAGTCCCAGATTTAGGTAGCTGGCATGGAGAAAATAAAGAACTTATTGTATTCATTCATGGCGAGCTAAAAGAAGCGTTCGAATACATGAGGCTACAGCATGATCCGATAACGTGGGAATTGTTTTTAAAACAATCCTATATCTTCTTTCATTCACAAGAAGTAGATAGGGAAAAGAAATTAACTACTAGCACCTATTCGAATGAAGACCTTTATATACCAGTAATTCTTAAATCCTCTGCTTCCAGACAGATTGTCCGGTCGTTAATGAATGCTCCTGAGGATGAAGGCTATGATAAAAGAACCTTTTATTATGGTATTTATAATCAGCTAGCGGATGATTTAGCGGATATGTTTGATGATAAAAAGGATGGGGCAGTAACACCTTATACGTATTATCTAACCTATCATCAAACGAGAAAGGATTTAATAAATCCTTTTGAAATGTATTGGACAGTCATTTCTTATTTAATGCATGAAGTCTATCAATCAGATTCCAAAACACAGGAAGTTATCTTGGATCGAGCGATTAATGGATTGAAGCGGTTAAAGGAAAAAATGGGTGAACAGAAGTATAGTGATTTAATGGGGATATTGACAAAGGGAATTCCTACTTTTAATCGAGTACTTCAACAGATGGTTGATAAGGCAGATGACGTTGACTTTTTTGATAAACTGCTTCGTGACCATATGATTACTGCTTTAAAGGAAAATCGAAGAGAGCAGGAAGAGTTTTCCGATATGATTCGATCCATCCGTTCACCTATTGATAAGATGCTACCAATTACAGAAAATACAAAGCTTGAGAAGGATATTGTGGTAGAAGCGGCAAATTATAGCCTTGCAGGGGATGGGAAAAGAATTAGACCGATTATCACATGGTTCATCGGGGTAAAGGAATTTGAGCTGGATAATGCCCAAATTGTCCCGTTATTACGGTCAGTAGAGTACATGCATACAGCTTCTCTTATATTTGATGATTTGCCTTCACAGGATAATGCTGCTATGAGAAGAGGACGACCAACTTTGCATGAAGTGTACAGTACCGCA
>NZ_DALZDK010000017.1:86870-105461 GCF_031978665.1 Niallia sp.
GGACTATTTCTTACACAGAAAGCGATTGAAGAGCAAGCTGCTTTACAAGCTTTTAATGAATCAAATGTATTAAAACTTATTCAATATACAACGAGAGCTACTGCTGATATGTGTAAAGGGCAGGTGATGGACTTAGAATCAAGAGGAAATCCATTATCTCTTCAAGAACTGAACACTCTTTGCTTTTATAAAACAGGTATCGGTTTTGAAGCAGCTCTTCTTATGCCGGCCATTTTAGCAGATGCTTCAACAGATGTCATCGATTTATTGAGAAAGTATGCCTATCATGCGGGAATCGCTTTTCAAATAAAAGACGATTTACTAGATTCTGAAGGAGAGCTAACAACATTAGGAAAGAAAACTGGCATGGACAAAGACAATGATACATCCACATTTGTGACGGTGCTAGGTGTGGAAGGTGCTCGAAAGGAAATGTGGGAGCATTATTGTATGGCATTAGATATAGTAGAATCATTACCGAAGAAAACCAACTTTTTAAAGTTCCTAGTAGATTATATGGTGAATCGAACTAGGTAATAATGAAGAAGAGGTTTAACGAAGGAGGACTAGCGATGAAGATTACTTTTTTAGGAAAATACGGAGGTTACCCTGGGAAGGAGAGTCCTACTTCTTCCTTCTTATTAGAGTCTGCAGGATTTCATTTATTGGTCGACTGTGGGAGTGGAGTATTATCGAAGGTTCAATCTTATATTGACTTAAAGGATTTAGATGCATGTATTCTTTCTCATTATCATCATGATCATATCGCTGATGTCGGATGCCTACAATATGCGATGTTAGTAGAGTCTAAACTTGGAAAACGAGCAGAGCCCTTCCCGATTTATGGGCATAAAAGAGATTCGAAATTTGATGAACTAACCCATGATGTCTATACAGAAGGAAGAGAAATATCGGTTGAGAAATTGGTTCACATTGGACCATTTAGCCTTTCCTTTTGTGAAACGACGCATCCTGTATATTGTTTGGCAATGAAAATACAGGCAAATGGAAAGACCGTTTTTTACACAGCAGATACAGAGTGGAAGGACGATTTGGTTTCTTTTGCGAAGAACGCAGATATTTTAATAAGTGAAGCAAGTATTTATAAGGAACAATACGGAGTGGTTAAGGGGCATCTTACAGGAGAAGAAGCAGGAAAACTAGCCGAACAGGCAGAAGTAAAACAGCTCTTTTTAACCCATCTGCCTCAATATGGTGAACAGGAAAAGCTAGTAGAAGAAGCAAAAGACGTCTATAATGGTCCTGTTCAGTTGGTATATCCAGGTTTAGAGATAGACGTAAAGTAGCTAAAAAAGCGTTGGTTTCTTAAATGAAATCAACACTTTTTTTAGATGTAGGGTGAGTATAAATCATGTTCATAAATTCAAATTCGCCACCGTTTGTCAATTGCTTAAACGTAGTTGTTTCTTTGAAGCCAGCTTTCCTATAAACCTTGATTGCACGTATATTAAATGTTGCTATCGCCAAGGTGATAAAGGAAGGAGAAAACTGCTCCATTAAAAATTTTAGTCCATTTGTTAAAAATATATATCCTATTCCTTGACCGGTTAAATCAGGTCTTAAACCGAGACCAATATCAATCGTATCGTTATCTATTTTGTTTATACTAAAAAAACCGATGAGTTGATTTTTTTCTGTAACTGCAAAAATAGAATTATTTCTTTGCTCACTATCTAGAAAAGCAGCTAAATCCTCGTCATCTTCCTCCATATCATAAAATCCATACATACCATCATAATGCCAGTTATAAGCAATTTCTTCTGCTTGTTCTTGTGTAATAAGCTGAAAGTGATACATGATTATCAGCTCCCTTTTAGAAGAATCATAACATATCTAAAAATTTAGATAAAACAATAAATTCTACTTCTCTAGATAATTTGAACAGGCTATACTTAAGAAAAGGGAAAGGGGTAAGGACTGTGAAAACAGAGAATAAAATTCCATATAATATAGAAGAAACAACTATTTTAGAGGTGCAAAGAGCACTGGAATCTGGTGCAGTAACTTCATTGGAGCTGACCAAGCAATATTTAGATCGAATTGCTACATACGATTCTACATTATGCTCCATTAGGGAAATCAATCCTGATGCATTAGAAATTGCAGCAGAGTTAGATAAAAAAAGACAGGAAATGGATCAAGTTGGGCTACTTTATGGGATTCCTGTTATTATAAAAGACAATATTGATACAAATGATTCGATGGCGACAACGGCCGGTTCCATTGCCCTAGAAAACAACTTTGCTAACGAGGATGCTTTTATTGTGAAAAAGCTTCGAGAAGCAGGAGCGATTATTATTGGAAAAGCTAACCTTTCCGAATTTGCAAATTTTATTACTAAATTGGATATGCCCAATGGGTACAGCTCTTTAGGTGGACAGGTAATGAATCCATATGGTCCTGGTGTCTGGGATGTTGGAGGTTCAAGCTCAGGGACTGGTGCAAGCATCGCTGCTAATTTTGCTGTGGTTGGAATAGGGACTGAAACATCTGGTTCGATTCTAAGTCCTGCTAGTAATAATTCACTCGTCGGGATTAAACCTACCCTTGGTCTTGTGAGCCGTACTGGAATTATCCCGTTAGCTCATAGTCAGGATACGGCAGGACCAATGACAAGAACGGTTAGTGATGCAGCCATTCTTTTAGGGATTATTGCAGGTGTAGATGAAAGCGACAAGGTGACGAAAACAAGTATAGGACAGCCAAGGGATTACACGGCATTTTTACAAACGGATGGCCTTAAAGGGAAAAGGATTGGGATCGATCGTTCTTTCTTACCGGAAGAGGAGGAGGAAGTAGCCTTATTTGAGGAAGCGATGGAAGAATTAGCAAAACAAGGTGCTGTTTTACTGGATGTTACGATTCCACGAGAAAAATTCGATTCCATTGTTCTTTATCATGAGTTCAAATATGGTATAAATAATTACTTACATAAACTTTCAGATGAAGTTCCTGTTCATTCATTAAGTGAGGTTATTGAATTTAATAAACAGCATCTAGACGTAGTTAAATACGGACAGACAATTCTTGAGTATTGTGACACGTTAAATGGCGATTTGGAAGATGCAAAGTATAAGGAGCATCGGGAAACGGATATTAGACTTTCTGCTACAGAGGGAATAGATAGAACGGTGAAAGAAAATCAATTAGATGTTTTAGTGTTTGCGAAATATTTAGGTTGTGCAATGCCTGCAAAAGCAGGATATCCATCTGTTACTGTTCCAGCGGGATATACAACAAAAGGAAAGCCAATGGGGATTACATTCTCTGGATTAGCTTATAGTGAACCTAGTTTAATAGAAATGGCATATAGTTATGAACAAGCGACAAAGCATCGAATCTCACCTGTATTAGATGTGAGAAAATAAGGAAGTAAGCAGTGTACATATAGTACGCTGCTTATTAGGCATAAGTAGCGTTAAGGGACAATATATTAATAGAAAGACTCCTTATTTAAATGTTAAATAGTTTGTTCTAGATTGATGTTCTAATATAAGATATAATAAAACCAATAAAGAAAGCTCTTACATTTGACTAGCACAACCAAAGTGGCTTAGAAAAAATTCGTCTAGTTGGGAGTTTCCTTACTAGTGATTGTTAGCAAAATAGTAGGATTTCGTGAATAGAGGAGGAAAAGGAATTGTCTTTAACACGTGTGCTGGTAGGTATATTTAAAAGTTTTGAAGAAACAAAGGAACAGCCTAAGGTTCCTGAATTAAAAACGCGCTATTATAAAAAAAGCCGTGATCGCTTGATGGAGACGATAAAGAATGTAGTGGAAAGAAAATTAGCGAATTGGGATATAAAAAAAGTTGATACAGATCGTGGCGAAATCGTATTAAGCAAAGGATCTAGTCTAATGATTATTACGATTTATAAACTAGCAGGGATGCAATCAGCGATTGATATTTATTGTTCAAAGGAAGGAGCTTTAGGAGATTTCGGCTCCAGCTATAAATATATACAACAATTTTTTAAAGCGCTTCATACGGAGATTCAGCCAGAAAAAGGATGAGGCTCCAGCAAAATGTAGAAAAAGAATGGGAGTGTAGGATATGAAAATTGTTCTTACAGGAGCTAATCGTGGATTAGGGATTCATCTTGCCAGAACTGCTTTGGAAAGAGGACATACTGTACTTGCGGGTGTACGAACCGTTGTAGAAGCTTCTCCTATTAATCTATTGAAAAAACAATTTCCAGACAAAGTTTATACATATTTCCTCGATGTTACGAATGAGGAATCTATTGCAAAAGCAGCAGAATTAGCAACAACCGATGTGGGGTCCATCGATGGGATTATTAATAATGCAGGAGTCCTAACAGAACGGGGAAAAACAATAGAAGAGCTAGACTTTAACGAAGTGCAGGTTACGATGGATGTAAATGTTTTAGGACCAATGAGAGTAATCAAACACTTTTTACCACTGCTACATAAGGAGAATAATCAAACGATTATCAATATTTCATCTGAAGCTGGAAGTATTCACAATGCTTATGGAGGTGACTTTCCATATGGCATTTCGAAAGCAGCGCTAAATATGTTTACTGTTCAATTATCAAGATATGTAAAAAACAAGAATATTGCGGTATACGCTGTTCATCCTGGCTGGATTAAAACAGATATGGGTGGAGATAATGCTACTGGCTATCCAGAAGAGTCAGCAAATGGAATTCTTGATATTCTGGAAGGAAAAATAGACACAAATAGCGAATTAGGATTTATTGATTTTAAAGGGAAAGAAATGAAAATTTAATAGATACTTTAGAAAAATCAGAAACATCTTGCGCGAAGCGAGTATTTTCTGATTTTTTTGCACTTTCGAAAGAGAAATAACCAACTCCATAAAAGGATGAGTGAATTACTAACAATTAAGGTGGATAAAAAAATCCCCACACAGGGGAGTTACCCATTATAATAGAAATATTATTTGTAATATTCCGTTGATTTTTCGAGAGAGGAGTATCAAATGAATAAGGAAGATATAGTTATGATGCAACAGTTAAATAAATCGCATATGAATGATTTACTTTCCTTAGCAACAATCGTTGGCTGGGATTATGATGTGGAAGAAATCGAAACTCTACTGGCTTCAGGAATAGTCTATGGACACTTAACGTTAGTGAAAACAGCAATATCCTGTGCTGCCATTATTCCATATGGTGACAATCTAGCATCTATTGGTATGGTAATCGTCCATCCGGAGTATAGAGGAAGAGGGCTAGCAAAAGGGTTACTGGTTCATTGTATGAACCAGGTTTCGAAGAATATGGCACTTATGTTAATTGCTACAAAAGAAGGCCGGCCAGTATATGAAAAATTAGGCTTTAAGGAGTATAGTCATGTAACCAAGCTTTTGGGTGAAGGCAATCAAGCAAAGATAGAATTGGATGGTTATACAATCCGTCCATTAGAGACAACAGATTTAGAAGAACTACTCGTATTAGATCAAGCTGCATTCGGTAGCTCAAGAGCACCATTTCTAGAGAATAGAATAAAGCAGGCAAAGGATACACTTGTTTTAAAGAATCAAAAAGGAATGATTGTCGGATATACTCTTTCCGTTGAAAAGCCTACTAATCTTGTTATAGGTCCAGTCGTCGCACAAAATGATGAACAGGCAATGTTCCTTATTCAAACAATCATCGCGACCTATAAGGGAAGGATAAGAATAGATGTAATGGATGGAAAGAGTACAATAATAGAAGAGCTACAAAAGCTAGGGTTTCAAATCGCAAATTGCCCTCCGGTAATGGTCAAGAATATCGAAGCATTTCCAGAGAGGAATGATAGCTTATATGCGATTGCGGCACAGGCTTATGGATAATTGTTGATGGGCACATAAGAAAGAGGTTATTTTCATGAGTATAAAATTAGAAGAGTTATTAAAGCTTCCATCCTTGCGTGAGGCAAAGGTAGTTGCCGGGGAAGAAGGGCTTTCGAAGCTAGTCTCCTCTATTTCTGTTTTAGAATATACGGAAGTCGATTCATTAAAGGAAGATTTATTTAATAATGATGAGTTTTATGGCAGTGAAATTGTCATTTCTGCTTTGATAATGATTAGAGACGACGTAGAGGCGCAATGTAGAACAATCGAACATTTACATAAAGTTGGGGAAATTGGATTAATTCTATATTATGTTGGCGTCTTTTTACCGAAAATAGATGATAAAGTCATCCAATTGGCCGATAGACTTGGTTTTACTTTAATTGTTATGCCAGAAAAGGAAATGTCGTTAAGATATAGTGAGGTTATTTATGAGGTAATTGAAGCGATTGTAAAGAATGATTTGGCTTCTACTAGTTTTGTAAGCGAGATGGTTGAACAAATTTCTGGAGTGCCTCTTCAGCAAAGAAATATGGATACAGTATTGAAGATATTAGCGGACCGAACACGTTCTTCTCTTGTTTTAGCTAATAAAAATAACCAGGTTATCCATGCAGTTACATGGCCAAGAACAAGCACAATGGATATCTTTCGAACGGTTGAACAATATAGAGAAATGGTAATAGACTCAGTTCATAGGGAAGAAAGGGATGCACTGCAACCTTTATTTATTTCAAAAAAATTAATTGCACAAGAAGGCATTGCTTCTATGAATTTATATATGATAAAGGAGAAAGATCCATTCGTGCGTGATACTGCGGTGCAATTAGCAGAAGTAGTGCAAGTATTTATTAATTTATGGGGAAAGCATTATGATGAAATAAGTACGGCAGAATTAATGAAGGCAATAATGAATGATGAAAGTGTAAAAATGCGGCGTCTGGCAAATATTTTAAATATAGACGTATCAGCTATTCATATGATGTGGCTAGTGGAAGTAGATCGTGCTTTAGAAGCAGAAAAAAACCTGCTGAAAGTGAAGGAATTTGTTAGGCAGAATTTCCATGTCTCTTTAGTTGATTTTTACCATCAAACGCTTGTTATCTTATTAGATAATTCTGTCATACAAGAGGATTCCTTTCAGTCGGCTAATCGATTACTCGATTGGTTGAGGGAGGACGAGGAATCATTTACTATAACGATTTGCCAGAATATGAACAATACAACAGATGTTCAGCAAGCATATCTCACTTGTAGTGAATATACAAAGATGGCGAAAATCATTTATCCTTATAAAAAGATACTTACACTTCAAGAAATTAACTTTGCAGCAGAGTGTTTTTATTTAATGAATGGTGGAGAACTTGCAATCGAAAAAGCGCTTCAGCCGCTTTCTCCCATTATGGACCATGCTACCCAAGCAGAAGAGCTTTTAAGCACACTTACGGTTTATTTATTAGAGGGAAATAACCGTTTTCAAGAAACAGCAGATATCCTATATTTACATAAAAATACGATTAAATATCGAATCCAAAGGATTGCAGAAATTCTCAAATATCCTGTTACGAAATCTCCTGAAATATTTCAACTATATAAAGCGGTTGCAATATATCGAATGTTAACGGAGATAAAAGAGCAGTAAAATAGAAAAGAGCATTTTTTGTTTTATTTAAAAAAAAAATGCTCTTTTTATTTTTCCATTTAGCTAAATACATACTGGAGAGTTATCGTTATAATTAGCAATAATCAAGTATAGGAGGCGTGAAAATGAGTGATGAAAGGGATGTGAATCAAGAAACACAATCTTGGCAGAGTTTGGCGTTTTTATGGACAGGCTCGATGATTTGTGTACCTAGCTTATTGATTGGTGGAACATTAGTAAGTGGGATGCCTTTATGGGAAGCAATACTTGTTGGATTATTAGGTTATGGAATTATTGTTGTGTTAATGATATTCCAAGGAATTCAAAGTAGTGATGTACATAAGCCGACGGTTAGTGTAGCCTCCCAAGTTTTTGGAGAACAGGGATCAAAGAAAATTATTTCGATAATTCTCGCAATAGCATGTTTAGGATGGTTTGGAATACAAGCAAATGTATGTGGTGTAGCGTTTTCCCAATTTTTAAGTGTATATGGAATAAGTCTTCCAGTACCTGTTTCCTCTCTTATTTGGGGAGTAATCATGCTGCTATCAGCAATCTACGGAATAAAAATACTGAATATTCTTAATTATATTGCAGTCCCAATTTTGCTTGCTGTTTGTATTTATGCAGTGACCGTTTCTCTAATGGGTGATGGGGTGTCTCAGATTTCTACTTATATTCCTGCTGGATCGATGTCCTTCTTATCTGGTCTGTCAATTACAATTGGTTCCTTCGCATTAGGAGCAGTTATCGCTGGTGATTATTCTCAATATGCAAAATCTCGTGGGGATGTTAGCAAGGCTGCACTTATTGGCATTTTGCCTTCTGGTGTTCTAATGATTGCAGTAGGCGCAATATTGACTCTTACAGCTGGAACAGCCGATATTACAAGCGTATTTACTGAATTAGGTTTACCTGTTTTAGGGATTATCGCGCTTGTTTTAGCAACATGGACAACGAATGCAGTAAATGCCTTTTCAGGAGGCATTGCTATTATAAATGTGTTTAATATTTCTAAAGAGAAAGAGCGTATGGCAGTAGCTATTGCAGGAGGAGTAGGCACGCTTTTAGCAGTTGTCGGTATTCTAGACTATTTTGTTCCTATTATGTCTGTGCTTTCTGCGATGATACCTCCTGTTGCTGGAGTGATGATTGCATCTTATTGGGTTATCCATAAGGGCGATAAAACGAAATGGACTAGTATAGAAGGCGTAAATTCACTAGGGGTAATTTCTTGGCTAATTGGTGCAGCCATTGCAGGCATTCCCGTTATTTTTTCCTTTTTCCCTAGTTTGCCTCAGTTTCCAAATCAGCCATTGATTGGGATGGTTATTTCCTTTGTGTTTTATTTAGTAGCAAGAAATATTATTGTACAAAAAGAAGTATCGATTAATCAATAAATTGAACAACTGGAGGTAGCAACATGCGATATCTGAATGAGGAAGCAATTGAGAATATAGCAGTAGGAGCAGCATTTTTAGGTACTGGTGGTGGAGGCGACCCATATATCGGGAAGATGATGGCTCTTTCGGCAATAAAAGAAAATGGTCCTGTACAACTATTGTCGCCTGAAGAAGTAGAAAATGATGACTTTTTTATCCCGGCAGCAATGATGGGGGCGCCGTCGGTATTGATTGAGAAATTTCCGAAGGGGGATGAGTTCGTACGCGTATTTCAAAAACTAGGTCAATATTTGAATAAAGAAGTAAAGGGAACATTTCCGATGGAAGCAGGTGGAGTCAATTCAATGATTCCTATTGTTGTCGCTGCACAGTTAGGTTTGCCATTAATTGATTGTGATGGAATGGGTCGGGCATTCCCAGAGCTACAAATGGTTACCTTTCATTTAAATGGTGTTTCTTCTACCCCAATGGCTATTACGGATGAAAAAGGGAATATCGGCATTATGGAAACAATTGATAATAAATGGACTGAACGGATTGCAAGAGTTGCGACCGTTGAGATGGGAGCTAGCTCTTTAGTAAGTATATATCCTTGTACGGGTGAACAGTTGAAAAAGTACAGTGTCAAAAATATCATCACCTTGTCGGAACAAATCGGAGAAATTATTCGTTCCAATGACGAGGACGAAACGATTAAATTAAGAGAACTATTAGAAATCACGAATGGATATCATTTATTTGACGGGAAAATTATTGATGTGGACCGGAATACAAAAGGAGGATTTAATAGAGGCTGTGTTACGCTAGATGGTTTGGAAAATTATTTGGGCGAAAAGGTGCAAGTGTTTTTTCAAAATGAAAATTTAGTAGCTGAAAAGAATGGAAAGCCACTTGCGATGACACCTGATCTCATCTGTTTAGTAGATTTAGAGACATTAAATCCTATTACGACCGAATCATTAAAGTATGGAAAAAGAGTAAGATTGCTAGCGTTGCCTGCTGATCCACAATGGCGGTCAGAAAAGGGGATTGAAACTGTGGGACCAAAGTATTTCGGATACGATCTTTCCTATACACCATTAGAGGAACTTGTAAGAAAGGAAGTGTAATAGATGTATAAAGTTGGTATTGATGTTGGAGGAACAAATACGGATGCTGTTATTCTTGATGAAAAGTTAAATCTAATTCATCAAGTGAAAATGCCTACGAGTGAAGACATCGAGTCGGGGATTGTCTCCGCTTTAAAAAAGGTATTAGAAGAATCAGGAATTGATCGAGAAAAAGTAACGCATGCCATGCTAGGAACTACTCAATGCACCAATGCAATTGTTGAAAGAAAAAAATTAGCAAAAGTAGGGGTTATCCGTCTCGGCTATCCAGCAACCGCCTCTGTCCTTCCTTATACTGCGTGGCCAGAAGAAATGGTGACTGTATTATCCGGTCAGTACCGTTTGGCTGGTGGCGGATATGAGTATGATGGACAAGTACTTTCTCATTTTTCGGAGAAAGAAATACGGGATATCTTGCAAGAATGGGATGGGAAAGTGGAAGCAGTAGCAGTTATTGGCGTCTTTTCTTCTTTAAAAAATGACCAAGAGCTTCGAGTAATGGAACTAGTGGAAGAAGTGATGGGAGAAGAAATCCCGGTTTCTTGTTCTTCCTTAATTGGTTCCGTAGGATTAATTGAAAGAGAGAATGCAACGATATTAAATAGCGCGTTATTTAAGGTTATTGCAATGACAAGCAATGGCTTTGAAAATGCATTAAAAGAAGAAGGAATAAAGGATGCACAAGTATTCCTCTGTCAAAATGATGGAACGTTAATGTCGATTGATTATGCTCGGAAATATCCGATTTTAACGATTGCTTGTGGACCAACAAATAGTATTCGTGGGGCGTCCTATTTAGCTGGTATTAAAGATGCTATGGTGCTAGATGTAGGAGGAACGACGTCGGATATTGGAGTATTAACTGGTGGATTTCCTCGTGAATCATCTCTGGCTGTTGATGTAGGCGGTGTCCGCACAAATTTCCGTATGCCTGATATTGTATCCATCGGTTTAGGTGGCGGAAGTATCGTCAGAAAAGGGGATAATGGGGTAACGATTGGTCCAGACAGTGTAGGCTATCGAATTACAGAAGAAGCTTTAGTATTTGGTGGTAACACGCTTACGACAACAGATATTGCTGTACGTTTAGGGATGACGGAGGTTGGTAATCCAGCATTAGTAGCCCATATAGATGAATCGTTAGCCAAACAAGCCTATGAAAAAATAGCTTTAATGACAGAAGAGGCCATTGATAAAATGAAAACGAGCAATCATGATGCAACAGTCGTTTTAGTTGGCGGCGGAAGCATTATTATTCCAAGACAGTTAAAAGGTGTGAAAGAAATCATTCATAATGAGAATGGTGCAGTCGCGAATGCGATTGGCGCATCGATTTCTCAAATAAGCGGACAATTTGAGCAAATATACATTTATTCTCAAATTTCTCGCGATGATGCACGGAAAGATGCGGAAGAAAGAGCGAGACAACAGGCGATATTAGCTGGTGCGAGAGTAGAAACGATTGAGCTTGTGGAAATAGAAGAAATACCACTTGCCTATCATCCAGGCAATGCTACAAGACTACGAGTGAAAGTAGTAGGAGAGCTAACATAATTTGCATATTTAAAGCAAGAAGAAAAAAGAGAAAATGGCTTTAGTCATTTTCTCTTTCTGTTTATGAGCGCAATTATATCCGACCTTAAAAAAACCCTTTCTTTTGAGTCAGCTTTAACAGGTTCTAAAACCCCCTTTTTAACACAGTCATGGATATATTCCTTTGTGCATCCTAGCAGCTCGGTAACTTCAGAGGAGAAAACTAATTCATTTTCTAAGTACGTTCGTAGTTCTCTATCATTTTCAAATGGAATCATCCTCATCCTCCCAATTTTATTATTTTATTAATAATAAATATCTAATACCCAAAATATAAAACAAACAATCGTTACAGTAAAAAATACATATCCCAGTCTATATTCAAAACTATTAAATATTAGCTCGAAAAGCATCCACGATAACCTATAATTTGCATTTTTATGCTTTCGAATGGGACGTTTATAATAACTAATGAATGCATATATTTTCCAGAGGGAAATAGATATAATGAGGAGAGGAATGCATGCTAAAAAAAGAATGGCAAAGAAATAGGAGGAAAATGATGTTTAAAAATAAGCTGGGGAAAGTAAGATCAGGATGGCTCATTTTGCTAGCTTTAGTAGCAACTATGATTGTTCAATCATTATTAATGATTCCAGGGATGGTTATTCCTGTAATGAGTGAAGTGTTAAATAATCCAAATGGTTTCAATGTGAATCTTGAAGAACTAACGGACAATTCGCCATGGTTCATACTTCTCACACAGGGAGTAGGATTAATTGGCGGAATCGTGATGCTATTTATTTTATGGAGGTTTGTTAATAAGAAAAGAATTTCAGAAATGGGATTTAAAAAATTTTCTCCAGATTTTATTACTGGTTTAGCGATTGGAGCAGTATCTATCGTTGTTATCTTTTTAATTCTTTTTTTCACAAAGAATATTGAGTTAACTAATTCGCTTCGTTCACCGGACTTTTCTGCCTATACCCTTTCCTATCTGCTGTTTTTTATTTTAGTAGGTTTTTCAGAGGAGCTAACATTTAGAGGCTACATTATGTCTACGCTCGCAGATAATGGTAACTCGAAGACAGTGGTATATATCGTTTCATCACTTGTTTTTGGCATTGCACATTTATTAAATCCGAATGTAGCGATTCTTGGAATCGTTAATATTTTTCTTGTGGGGCTTTTGTTTGCTTATATGTATGATAAGACAAAAAGCCTATGGATGCCGATTGGCTATCATATAACGTGGAATTATTTCCAAGGAAATGTGTTTGGCTTCCCCGTTAGTGGTACGACTCCATATGGCCTTTACGGTATCGATGTTTCCGTGGGAAATGATTGGTTAACAGGTGGTTCTTTTGGTCTAGAAGGAGGGTTTCTTGCAACTTTAATGATTGCTTGTGGATTCATTGTTACCAATTTATATACAAAGAAAAGACTAGCGTAGTGTTCATATAAATCTTGTTTAGAGAAAAAGTAATATTCTATATAGAATAATTGATGAATATACGGTATAATAAGTCGAGTTAAAACAATAGTATAGTAAAATCCGTATACTACGGTGGAGGTTCTAGCTACCCTCTTTAAAAAACTAAGAAAAACAGGACTGCTTTCTTAGTAGTGCTGTTTTTTCTATATGAAGGAGATTTTAGAAATGAAAAATGAAAAAGCGGTTGTTGTATTTAGTGGTGGTCAAGATAGCACTACCTGTTTATTTTGGGCAATGAAAAACTTCAAAGAAGTAGTGGCTGTAACGTTTGACTACAATCAAAGACATATTACAGAAATTGAATGTGCGAAGAAAATTACTGAAGAGCTTGGTATTAAGCATCATATTCTTGATATGTCCCTGCTAAATCAGCTTGCGCCAAATGCTTTAACGAGAGACGATATTGCGGTTGAAGAAGGAAAAGATGGGGCATTGCCTTCCACATTTGTTCCTGGACGCAATTTATTATTTATGTCATTTGCGGGTGTGTTAGCTAGCCAGATTCAAGCAAAGCATATTGTAACAGGTGTTTGTGAGACAGACTTTAGTGGTTATCCTGACTGTCGTGACATTTTTATTAAGTCGTTGAATGTAACACTAAATCTTTCAATGGATAATCAATTTGTAATTCATACTCCACTAATGTGGTTAAATAAAGCGGAAACTTGGGAGCTAGCAGATGAGCTAGGAGCCTTTAATTTTGTTCGAGAAAAAACACTAACATGCTATAACGGAATTGTGGCAGATGGCTGTGGAGAGTGTCCAGCTTGTAAGCTACGTCAAAAGGGCTTGGATGAATATTTAGCTGTTCGAAAGGGGCTATAATTAGATGCATGACTTTCGAATTGTAGAGAAACTGCAAAAGTTTGGAGAAGATATTTCTTCTAAGCAATTGAAATATCATCATAAACGCGTCATGGTGAGTAAAGAATTCACCTTTGATGCTGCACATCACTTACATGCCTATGAAGGGAAATGCATGAATCTTCATGGACATACGTATAAAGTTGTTTTCGGCATTAGCGGCTATTTAGATGACCGTGGCTTAATGATTGATTTTGGTGACATTAAGAATATTTGGAAGAGGGATATTGAAATTTATTTGGATCATCGTTATTTAAATGAAACACTTCCGCCAATGAATACAACAGCAGAAAACATTGTTTATTGGATTTTTGAAAAAATGGAAGAAGCATTAAAAAAGGATGAGATAAAGCAAGCAGATAATGGGGCAAGAGTGGAATTTGTACGTCTCTATGAAACTCCTACTAGTTATGCAGAAATGAGAAGGGAGTGGATTTGAGAATGAGTAAGGTCCCTGTTATGGAAATATTTGGGCCGACCATTCAAGGAGAAGGAATGGTCATTGGTCAAAAAACGATGTTTGTTCGTACTGCAGGCTGTGATTATTCCTGTGCTTGGTGTGATTCTGCTTTTACATGGGATGGCAGTGGAAAAGAGCTAATCAAGCAAATGCAGGCAGAAGAAATTTGGGATGAGCTAGTTCGTTTAGGTGGCAATGGTTTTTCCTTTGTCACGCTTTCTGGCGGAAATCCAGCCCTATTGAAAAATCTTTCCTTTTTGGTACAGTTATTAAAGGAAAAGGAAATAAAAATTGGCCTTGAAACACAGGGAAGCAAATGGCAGGATTGGTTTGTGGATATTGATGAACTGACGATTTCACCTAAACCACCAAGTTCTAAGATGAATACTGATTTTGACATATTAGATTCGATTATGCAAAGATTAAGAGATGCTAATCGGAGTAATCATATTAGTCTAAAAGTAGTTGTATTTTCAGATGAAGATTATGAATATGCCAAGAAAGTTCATCTGCGTTATCCAGATGTTCCTTTTTTCCTGCAGGTTGGAAATGAAGATAATAAAACGACAGAAAACACACAATTAGTCGAGCAATTACTGACTAAATATGAGTGGCTGATTGATAAAACAATGCTTGATCATGAGTTCAAAAATGTAAAGGTACTTCCACAGCTACATACGTACATTTGGGGAAATAAGCGTGGAGTGTAGATAACCGGGAAGATATTTAGGAGGATTTTGGAATGAGTAAAATTAATATTCCTCAAATAGAGGAGGCAATTCGCTTATTATTAGAAGCGGTTGGAGAAGATCCAAATAGAGAAGGATTATTGGATACTCCGAAACGTGTTGCAAAAATGTATGAAGAAGTTTTTTCAGGTCTAACAATTGATCCAAAAGAATATTTTGAAACCATTTTTCATGAAGACCATGAAGAATTGGTGCTAGTAAAGGACATTCCTTTTTACTCAATGTGTGAGCATCACTTAGTTCCTTTCTATGGAAAAGCACATGTAGCTTATATTCCTAAAGGAGGAAGAGTGGCTGGATTAAGCAAGCTTGCAAGAGCAATTGAGGCAGTTTCGAAACGCCCGCAATTGCAGGAGAGAATTACGTCTACGGTTGCAGATACGATGATGGAAACACTCGAGCCACACGGAGTAATGGTTGTTGTGGAAGCAGAGCATATGTGTATGACAATGCGCGGGGTGAAAAAGCCTGGTGCTAAAACAGTTACATCTGCCGTTCGTGGTGTTTTCCAAACTGACAGTGATAAGCGAGCAGAAGTATTTGCGATGATAAAATAAGAATTGAAGCAAAAACAATTCAATAAGATATAAAAAAAGCAAAGCTCCATTTATGGGCTTTGCTTTTTATTTTATGCGATATTTTCAGAAGCATCGATGTCGTCAGACTGATATTTTTTCGTATCTAATTCACCAAGTGTTTTACTTGTTACGACACCAGAAACCATGGATCCACTTACATTTAGAGCAGTACGGCCCATATCAATGAGTGGTTCAACGGAGATTAATACCCCAGCTAAAGCAACTGGTAAGTTTAATGTAGAAAGAACGATTAATGTTGCAAAAGTTGCTCCTCCACCAACTCCAGCTACCCCAAAAGAACTGATCATAACAACGATGATTAAGGTTGCGATGAAAGAAGGGGATAAAGGATTAATGCCTTGTGTTGGTGCTATCATAACAGCAAGCATTGCTGGATAGATGCCGGCACAGCCGTTTTGACCAATGGATACCCCAAAGGATGCGGCAAAGTTTGCGATGGATTCAGGTACACCTAATTTATTTTTTTGTGCTTCAATGTTTAATGGCATTGTTCCAGCACTCGTACGTGATGTAAATGCGAAAGTAAGAACAGGCCAAACTTTTTTCACATATTGCTTTGGACTAAGTCCCAAAACAGCAAGAATGATTAAATGAATAATAAACATCGCAATTAATGCTACATAAGAAGCAATAACAAATTTACCTAATTTCACGATGGCATCAAAGTTACTTCCTGCAACGGTTTTTGCCATTAACGCAAGAATTCCATATGGAGTTAATCGAAGTACTAATGTTACAATTCGCATAACAACCGTATGTATAGCTTCCACGAGCTTTTGGAAAAATGCTGCTTGCTCTGGGTTTTTTCTTTTAATACCAAGGAAGGCGATACCAACAAATGCTGCAAAAATAACTACTGCAATGGTAGATGTTGGTCTAGCACCTGTTAAATCTTGAAATGGGTTAGCTGGTAAAAAGCTAAGAATTTTTTGAGGTACTGTAGTGCTTTGTACTTCTCCTAAGCTTTCTTCTAATTGCTGACCTCGAAGAACTTCAGCGTCTCCAGCATTTACATCAATAGCCTTTAAATCAAATCCAGCGGATGCTGCAATCCCGATTCCAGCTGAGATAGCTGTAGTAAGTAATAATGTTCCGATTACAAGACCGCTGATCTTCCCAAGATTAGCTGATTTTTCAAGCTTTGTGAATGCGGCAATAATCGAAATAAAGACTAGCGGCATAACAATCATTTGCAATAGTTTTACATAGCCGCTACCGACTAAACCAAACCAATCATTCGTAACTGTGATTACGTCAGAAGTAGGCTCGTAAAACAATTGTAGGATTGCACCGAATATAATCCCAAGTCCTAATCCTGTAAATACACGTTTAGAAAAGGAAATATGTTTCTTTTGCATATAGAAAAGAACACTAAGCAAAATAAGTAAAATAATAATGTTTAAAATAGCAAAAATGTTCAACGCTTTGTCCTCCTTTAATATTATTTAATTCCTATAGGGTAAATGGGAATTAAATAAATTCTTTAAAAGACTACCATTATTCCTCCTATTTGTAAATATGAAATGAAAAAAACAGTTAAAATTTTTATGGAACGAATAGTTTAAGGAGTTTTTACTAATTTGATAAAAAGGGAGAGGGGTAATGGTAGTTTACAGAATCTATTTAATAAATACTAGTGCTTATCATATCCCTTTCTGATAAACTATATAGCAAATAAGGCTTTATGGGGGAATATGATGTTTACAATCGATTACCATTCTCCGATTGGAGTGATAGAGATAAGTGGAACGGAAAAGGCTGTTTATTCTATCTTGTTTTCGGAGAAAAAACTTCCAGAAAATGTAATAGATGAGTATACACCTGATGTATTAGTTACATGCTTCAAGCAATTAGAAGAATATTTTAACGGCAAACGACATGATTTTTCTTTTCCAATGGAAATGGAGGGAACTCCTTTTCAAACAAAAGTATGGAATGCGTTAGCAAGTATTCCTTATGCAGCAACCGGATCCTATAAAGATATCGCTAATAATATCGGAAATGAGAAGGCGGTGCGTGCAGTTGGAAGTGCAAATGGCAGAAATAAGCTGTGTATTGTAGTACCTTGTCATCGAATTATTGGAGCCAATGGAACGTTAACTGGGTATGCTGGCGGTTTATGGAGAAAAGAATGGTTGCTTAGTCATGAGCAGAAATCTAAAATAACAATCCCTTCAGGACAATATACAGTCAAATGAATGAAAAAAGCAGCAAACTCCCTTTTTAGAAAATTTGCTGCTTCTTTTTTAGAACTATAAAAAGCTCTATAAGAGTACCAGCTCCACCTACGCTAAGTACGATGATAACCACTGATGTTATCCAACCTAATTTACATTATATTTGAAAACGATTACAAAATCAAACATTGTGAATCGATGAACGAATTTTTCCGAATATTATTACTTTTTAGGATAATATTCCCAGTTTTTATAAGGAGAATAAATTCATAGATTTTAAGCATAAATTATAGTCGATAGAAAATCCTATAAGGAAAAGGGAGGTGCCTTAAATGGATGAACAAAAAGGGCAGCAAATGCCTGACTTTGATCGTTTAAATGATAGGATTATTGCGGAAGGTTCAGAAATACCTAGTGTATCGATTAAAACAAACGTAGATCCTAAAAATGTACTGGAAGACAATCCTTATTTTGATAAATCGAAAACATACAGTGAAGAAGAATTGGCGAAGCTAAAGAAGTTTTTTGGAGGTTAGGTGACGGATTACACTAAGGAGAGAATAATAAAAAGTTGAAAGTTCCATTGTAGATGATCTGTGTAACTTATTACATAAAGTCAGCTGCAGAGGGGCTTTTTTGTTTCTTGTCTGCTCAAGCTAAAAGTTTAAAATGTACCCTATAGAGTAGACACTAAAAAAAAGTCTACCTGTAGGG
>NZ_DALZDK010000018.1:0-14818 GCF_031978665.1 Niallia sp.
GTCTGCCTAGTTATATCAGAGCTTACCTGCCTAATTTGGTATGCGAAAGTTGAGTCTATAATATTAGTAAATTCATACGATTAATTATTTAAAGCTCTTCGGATCCATTGCATCTCTCAAACCATCCCCCATGAAGTTAATGGAAAGAACCGAAAGTAATATCATTACTCCAGGTGGGATCCATAACCATGGTTGCGATGCTAATACAGTAATAGATTGAGCTTCGTTTAACATATTCCCCCAGCTTGCTGTTGGAGGTTGAACTCCCATCCCTAGAAAACTGAGGGATGCTTCCATAATAATGGCAGATGCAATACCGAATGTAGCATTTACTAGAATAGGTGCAATACAGTTCGGCAAAATATGCTGGAAGACAATTTTAGGTGTTGAATAGCCTAAGGCGACTCCCGCTTTAACATAATCCATTTCTTTGATTGTTAATACACAGCCTCTTACCAATCTGGCTATCGAAGGCCATCCGAGTAAGCCTAATACTAAAATAACGTTAAAAAGACTAGGTCCCATTATACTTACAAGAACTAAAATAACCATTAAATACGGAAATGACATGAATATATCTGTAATACGCATAATTACCATGTCTACCCATTTTCCAAAATAGCCTGCAATAGCTCCTAGAATTGTACCGATGGCAACATAAATTGCAACTGCACCTACTCCAACCGATAAAGATACTCTTGCAGCATATAGTAAGCGACTAAACAAATCCCTTCCCACTTCATCTGTACCAAGGAGGTTCTCCGCAGAAGGAGCAGCCCCAAATTCCCCATCCACAGAATACGGATTATGTGGAGCAATAATTGGAGCAAAGATTGCAATCAAAACCATTAATGAAAAAATAATCATTCCAACAACTGCTAACTTATGTTTAAAAAAACGCTTTGTTATTAGTTTCAGGTAGCTTTCTTCATTCCCCAATTGGTCTTGGACAGGGATCACCACGCTATTTAAAGGTAATTCCGTATCCATTTTCACATTAGGAATACTCATGTTCACTCCTCCTTAGTTATACTTTATTCGTGGATCCACAACAGCATATAAAATATCCGCAAGCAAATTAGAGAATAAAACAGCAAGTGCTGCGATAAAATTTATAGCCATTAATGTCGGATAGTCACGTGATGAAATGGACTGAATCGTTAATTGTCCTAAACCAGGCCATTGGAAAATTTGTTCTGTTACTACAGCTCCACCAATTAAAATCGGTATCTCCATCCCGATGATCGTAATAATAGGAATAAGCGCATTTTTTAACCCATGTTTATTCGTAACGAAAAATTCCTTTAATCCTTTCGCTCGAGCAGTTCGTAAATAATCCTGCCCTAGTACTTCTAGCATGCTGCTTCTGACGTAGCGGACTGTGCTTCCTGCAATCCCGGTTCCTAATATAGCTGCTGGCATAATAAGGTGAAATAATGTATCGACAAATCCTCCGTTACTACCTAATGTAAACATCCCACCTGTAGGTAAAATATTTAAAACGAGAGCAAAAACATAAATGCTTCCTAAGCCTAAGAAAAAGTTAGGAATAGATACACCTAAAAAGGAAAAAGTAGTTGTTAAATAATCAATCCAAGAATACTGTTTAGTTGCACTTAAAATTCCAATCGGAATAGCAATAATATAGGCAATAACTAAGGCTGTGCTCATTAGAAGCAGTGTTGGCCCCACTCTATTTAGTACTAAATTTAACACTGGCTCATACGTTGTATAGGAAAATCCAAAGTCTCCTTGGAGAAGATTTCCTAACCATCTAAAATACTGAATGTAAATGGGATCATTAAGTCCCAATGCTTCTTTCTTCGCATCGATATCAGCCTGGGTTGTATCTGGATTAATATACATATCCACAGGGTTACCAGGAGCAAGGTTAATAATTAAAAAGTTAAACACAGTTACGCCTAACAACACTGGAATAGCAATTAATAATCTCCTGACAATATATTGGAACAAACAAATCTCCCTCCTTTAACTTAGTGGAAAATGACAGGCAACTGAATGATCCGCTGGATTTAAGAGCGGCTCTCTCTCCTTACAAATAGCTTGTGCCATTGGGCATCTTGTATGGAATCTACAGCCCTTTGGCGGATTTGCTGGACTCGGAACATCCCCTTCTACTACAATGCGCTCTCTATTTCGTAGATGGGGATTAGGGATAGGATAAGCACTTAACAACACTTTCGTATATGGGTGCTTTGGATTTTTAAAGATTTCTTCTGTCTTGCCAATTTCAACGATTTTACCTAAATACATAACAGCTATTCGATCACTTATATACTTAACCGCTCCTAGACCATGGGCAATGAATAAATAGGTTAAGTTAAATTCTTTTTGCAAATCTTTTAATAGATTTAACACCTGCGCTTGAATCGACACATCCAATGCTGATACCGGTTCATCACAAACAATTAATTTTGGCTTGAGCATAAGCGCCCTTGCAATACCAACCCTTTGTCTTTGACCACCAGAGAATTCATGAGGATATCTGCCTTTATGGAATTTAGTTAATCCTACGATTTCAAGTATTTGATCTACCTTTTTACTAGCTTCTTCTTTCGTCGCAAGTTGATGGGCAATCAATGGTTCTGCCAATAAATCGCCTATACGCTTACGTGGATTAAGAGATGAATAGGGGTCCTGAAAGATAATTTGCATCTCTGTCCGAATTTTTCTTAATTCCTTATGTTGAATCGTTGCCATATCTTTTCCTTCAAATAACACTTTCCCATCTGTCGGTGGATCTAACTTTACGATTGCTCTTCCCGTAGTGGATTTCCCACACCCAGACTCACCAACGAGAGAAATGGTTTCCCCAGGATAAATCGAAAAATTAAGACCATCCACCGCTTTTACATAGCCAACAGTTTTCGATAATATCCCTTTCTTAATCGGATAGTATTTCTTTAAATTTTGAATTTCAATTAATGGTTGTTTTTGTTCTTCGAATATTCCGTCTTTTTTAGGTAGAGTTTCTACACTCATACATGAACCTCCCTTTCTTCATTTTGGATGTGCTCTTGCTGATTATCCTCATACAACCAACAACGAACCTTATGATCGGGTTTGTTATCTAGGCTAATATGGGGAGGCTTTTCGGAAATACATTTTTCCATAACGAAAGGACATCGAGTGTGAAACCTACAACCTTTTGGCATCTGTTGCAACGTCGGAACAGAACCAGGAATAGAATATAACTTTTCCTGAGAATCATATTCTAAATGCGGAATGGAGTCGATTAAGCCTTTGGTGTACGGATGTTTCGGCTCATCAAAAAGGGTAAAGACATCCGCCTCTTCAACAACTTGTCCGGCATACATTACGATGACTTTATCAGCCATTTCTGCAATAACACCTAAATCATGGGTAATCATCATAATGGCTGTCTCAGATTCATTTTTTAAGCTCTTCATTAATTCAAGAATCTGCGCCTGTATCGTTACATCTAATGCGGTAGTAGGCTCATCTGCAATTAATAATTTGGGCTTACAGGATAGAGCCATCGCTATCATTACCCTTTGACGCATCCCGCCAGAAAGAGAATGTGGATATTCATCAATGATTATTTCTGCTCTTGGAATACCTACTTTCTTTAGCATTTCTACCGCATAGCTTTTGGCTTGCTTTGCCTTTAAGCCCATATGTAAACGAATTAATTCCACCATTTGATTACCAATCGTAAAAACTGGATTTAAAGAAGTCATTGGTTCTTGAAAAATCATGGATATTTCATTTCCTCGAACTTTACGCATTTCTGCTTCTGTTAATTTCGCTAAATCTTTTCCATTCAGATTAATCGATCCTTTTTTTATATATCCATGTTTTCCTAGTAATCTCATAATAGATAAGGAAGTAACACTTTTTCCACATCCTGATTCTCCCACAATACCAATGGTTTCACCTGGCTGAAGCTGAAATGTAACCTCTTCTACCGAAACAACCTCGCCCTTATCCGTACGAAAAGCTGTTTGCAATTTATCCACTTCTAAAACATTCTGACCCATACTTCCCCTCCTATTAGAAAAGCGTAAGCGCCTTGTTTATCAGCGTACAAACTGGAGAATCATCGACTGAGATAAAGGAAACACGATGAACGTTAGTGAATCGATGTTGACTTATCGTAGGGAGATGATTGGAAGTTTGCTAGCTGATAGGCGCTGGAGCTAGATCGTTTTCTACCTTAGAATCCCTAATCTCATTTATTTAGAAAAGCGTAAGCGCCTTGTTTATCAGCGTACAAACTGGTCGACTAACTGCGCAACGTCGACACTAGTACATCCCTGTACGTCGGAGAATCATCGACTGAGATAAGGGAAACACGATGAACGTTAGTGAATCGATGTTGACTACGCAAAAGAGATGATTGGAAGTTTGCTAGCTGATAGGCGCTTTACACACTTTTATGAATGCTAGATTCTTTTTCTAATTAAATAGTGGAGCTATTCACTAAAGCTTCTTTCTTTTCAGAATTCGTATAGTAATCTACCAAACTTAAAAATATTTTAGCTGTATGCAGCATCGCTCTTTCATCAAAGGTAAATTTCGGATGATGATGCGGATAAACAGCATCAATCGCTTCATTTCTAGCACCAACCGAGAAGAAACATCCAGGACGTTTTTGTAGATAGTAAGAAAAGTCTTCCCCACCCATACCTGGTTTTTCTATTTTTACGATTTTGCTTTCTGGTAGGACGTCTATTAAACACTTTTCTAGAATATTCGTTTCATCTGCTGTATTAATGGTAGATGGATACCCTTTTGCATAACTAAACTCATATTCTGCATGGAACGCTTTACATACTCCACTGATGAGTTGTTCCATTTCCTCCTCAATCAATGAGCGCACATCCTCATCAAATGTACGGATAGTTCCAGTGAGCTCCACTGTATCTGCAATAACATTCCCTGCATTTCCTGCATGGAAAGAACCAATGGAAATAACTGCAGGCTTTTGTGGATTTACTCTTCTACTTACAATATGTTTTAACTGATTGGCGACTTGTGCACCAACTGCAATTGCGTCAATCGTTTGATGAGGAGAAGCACCATGACCACCTTTCCCTTGAATTTTCAATTCAAAAGCGTCACTCGAAGCAGAAACAGGTCCTATTCCGAAAAGGACACTTCCTAGCTCACTCCCAGACGCCAAGTGAGCACCATAAACAATATCTACATCATCCAGACAACCATCTCCAATCATTGCAATAGCTCCTCCTGGTGGTAATTCTTCAGCATGCTGATGTAACAGAACCACATTTCCAGCTAAGTCATCAGAATTCTCCTGTAAAACCTTTGCTACTGCCAATAAAGTAGCGGTATGACCATCATGTCCGCATGCATGCATAACACCTGGCACTTTTGATTTAAAGGCTACATCTTTTTCATCTTGAATAGGCAATGCATCAAAGTCTGCTCGTAAAGCAATTGTCTTTCCTGGTTTCGCACCATAAATTTTCCCAACGACTCCATTTCCACCAACATTTCTTCTTACCTCAATGCCAAAGCTCTCCAATAAATCCCCAATCATTTTACTTGTATTTACTTCTTGAAAGGATAGCTCTGGATTTTCGTGCAAATGTCGTCTCCACTCTATCATTTGGTCATACATAGTTTCGATTTCTTTGTACCATTTTTCTAACATATATTTCGCTCCCATCCCATTTAAATTTGAAAATACCTCTTTTATAGAACTGGTTCAGCTAAATCTTCTTTTACTTGTATCGATACATATTTGTCGACAATACTCAAGAATGCTTTTCCAGCATAAATCATTGCTCGTTCATCAAAATCGAACATTGGATGATGGTGAGGATAAGCTTTTCCATCTGATACCTTAGCTCCTGTATGAAAAAACATGCCAGGCTTTTCAAGCAAATAATAGGAGAAATCCTCCGCCCCCATAATTGGTACGGAACGAACTAACATATCCTTATCTAGTGAATCTTCGATTACCTTTTCAAAAACCTCTACTTCTTCCTCATGGTTATAAACCGAAGGATATCCCTTTATATAATTGATTTCACAAGTAGCCTGCATGCTTTCACAAATTTCTGTTGCCATTAATTTGATTTCATCTTCCATAAATAAGCGCAGGACTTTATCTAGTGTACGTACAGTTCCTTTCATCACTGCAGTATCTGCTATTACGTTTTTCGCATTTCCTGCATGAAACGAACCGACTGACAATACAACTGGATTTAATGGGTCTACACGTCTACTAGCAATAAATTGCAACTGACTAACTAGTGCAGTACCGACGGCAATCGCATCTACCGTGTCATGAGGAGCAGAACCATGTCCGCCTTTTCCTTTAATCGTAATTTCAAAAGCATCTGCTGCCGCTTGAGAATATCCTGGTTTATAAAAATATTTTCCTAATTCATTTAGTGAGGAAAGATGTGCACCATAGACGACATCTACATCTTTTAAACAATCGTCTTCAATCATCGCCTTTGCTCCTCCTGGTGACATCTCTTCTGCATGCTGATGAAGCAATACGATATTTCCTGCAATGGTGTCTCTATTATCTTGAAGTACCTTAGCTACCGCTAATAAGGTTGCCGTATGTCCATCATGCCCACATGCATGCATGACACCAGGTACCTTCGATTTATATGGTACATCCTTTTCATCCTGTATTGGCAAAGCATCAAAATCAGCTCGCAATGCAATTGTTTTCCCTGGTTTTGCACCGTAGATTTTTCCGACTACTCCTCTACCACCTACATTTCTCCTTACCTCAATACCGAATCCTTCTAAAATATCAGCAATCATTCTTGGTGTTTCCACCTCTTGGAAAGATAGTTCCGGATACTGATGAAAATGCCTTCTCCACTCAACCATTTGATCAAACATCTCGGCTAATTCACTATGCCACTTTTTTAACATACTACCCCTCCTAATAATTTTGCTCTTGAATAAGGAATACTTCCTAAGAAGAAAAATGTAACTACAAGCATATCCCTTACATTCGATTTCTTTTATAGTAACGGTAATTTTCTACAAAGTATAATAAGAATTTTTAATCATCAAAATATTCAGAATTAAATCAATCACTTCTATTTTTTGTCGAATCCACCTATATAAGGGTTGTTATCGTTTACATTTTTCTTGTACTATAAGAGAAAATTGATTCCTAATTCCTATAAAAAAACAGATGGAACTCCTTTACTAAATGGAGTTCCATCTGTTTTTTGGTAAGTTCCTATAAGACCTTACTCAAGAAGGAGATTGTGCGTTCTTCTTTAGGATTACTAAATAGCTCTGTTGGAGCATCTTCTTCAACAATGTATCCGCCGTCCATGAAAATAACTCGATCACCAACCTCTCTGGCAAAACCCATTTCATGAGTTACGACAATCATTGTCATTCCTTCTTTAGCCAGATCCTTCATAACTTCCAACACCTCTCCGACCATTTCTGGATCTAGTGCAGAGGTTGGTTCATCAAATAACATAATACTTGGTTCCATTGCTAAAGCTCTTGCAATCGCTACACGCTGTTTTTGTCCACCTGAAAGTGAATCGGGATATACATTTGCTTTATCCTCTAATCCTACTTTCTTCAATAACGCTAGCGCTTTTTTCTTGGCATCCTCTTTCGCCACTTTCTTTACCTTTATGGGAGAAATCATGACATTTTGAAGAACCGTTTTATGAGGGAATAAATTAAACTGCTGAAACACCATACCTACATCCTTACGAACTTCATTAATATTGGTGGATTTATCAGTAATGTTCTTCCCTTTAATATGAATAGTTCCATTTGTTATACTTTCTAATAAATTGATACACCTTAGAAAAGTGGATTTTCCTGAACCAGAAGGACCAATAATAACAACTACCTCCTGTGGGTTAATCGTAACACTAATATCCTTTAATACTTCATTGTTTCCAAATGACTTTTTCAATTTATCTACAACAATCATTCTGTTTTCAACCTTCTTTCCAATCGAGTTAAGAAGAAGCTTAATGTTAAAGTGAGAACTAGGTAAATAACAGCTACCGTTAAATAAGGCTCCCAAACTCGGTTATATTGCCCCATCATTAGCCTTGCATAATACATTAACTCCGGAGCGGCTATAACGGCTGCTAAAGAGGAATCTTTTATCAAAACGACGAATTCATTACCAAGTGGCGGAATCATTCGTTTAAAAGACTGTGGCAGGATTATATAGCGCATTGCTTGTACATGAGTCATTCCTAAAGATCTTGCAGCTTCCATCTGACCGCGATCTATCGACTCAATCCCTGCTCGGAAAATCTCTGCAATATAAGCAGCCGCATTTAACGACAATGCAACAATTGCTGCTATCATTGCATTTGTAGTGTTCAAGAATAACGGGATGAACCCAAAATGAATAATTAAGATTTGTACAAAAAGGGGAGTTCCACGAAAAACAGCAATATAACAGCGAAAAGGAAAGGAAATCCACTGATTTTTTGCTATTTTCCCAAGCCCAATTACTAATCCTAAAATAGTACCAAACACAATCGCATATAAGGATAATTGAATGGTTACTAATATTCCTTTTTTAAATAAATCTGCATACTCCAAAATTATCGTGAAATTAAAATCCATTACTTCTCCTCCAAAACAACAATATGACGGATATCCATTTACTATTTGGCAATAGAAAAGCACAAATTTTCTCCTTTAAAAAAGGGCACTCAGAAGGAGCAGCCCCTCACTTAGCTACAATATGGAAGAAAATTTGTGCTCCCTAATTGTCAAAGCGGGGTTATGCCCATTTTGAGTACCCTTCCTCATTTGCATATACTTATTGTTGCGCTTTTAAATTTTCAATATCTGGATCCTGTCCAAACCATTCTTTATAAATTTCTGCATATTTTCCATTATCTAAAATAGCATTAAGCCCCTTGCTGAGATCATCTACAATTTCACTATCTTTAGGGAACATGAAACCATAAAATTCAGACTCAAAGCCTTCCTTATCTTCAATTACTGTAAAATTGTCCTGTGGATTATCTTTAGCATATGTTTCAAGTACGGCATTATCTGCAACTACTGCATCTGCACCCTTGTTTTTCATTTCTAGAATGGCTAGATTATTATTTTCAAATTTTTTCACTTTTTCGTTGGCATTTCCTAAAAGTGCATCTACTGCATCTGCTCCTGTTGTTCCTGCCTGAACTGCCACTGTCTTATCTACTAAATCAGCAGCCTTCTCAATATCAGTACCTTCTGGAGCTAAAATTTTATTTGTGCTCTCAAAATAAGGAATAGAGAAATCATAGGATTTAAGACGATCATCATTAATCGTGATTGCAGATAAACCGACATCTGCTGTTCCATTCTCTAATTCAGCAAATACTGGATCCCATCCAACATTGACAATTTCAAACTCGTATCCTGCTTCCTCTGCTGCTGCAGTGAAAACATCCACATCAAAGCCAATAATCTTGTCTTTATCCATGTATTCAAATGGTGCATAAGCCGCATCTGTTACTACTCTTAGTTTCTTTTTGCCTTCTCCATCACCATTTGCTTTTTCAGAGCTTGTACCACATGCTGCTAAGGCAAGTACAATCGATAGTAATAAAGTAAATAAAATTCCTTTGTTCTTCAATGGTAAATCCCCCTCTTTCGATAGGAAAACCCTATACTTGTATAATGTAGAATTTTCCAATAATACAAAGTAAAAAAATTCTATTCTTGCCACTCTTATATCAATATACCTATCTTTTGTAATGCATTTATTATAACTTTTTGTTAATTTATATACAAGAAAACTTTTTAAAATTTCTTAAAATTTGAATAATAGACACAAAATTAAAAAAAGAAGTTCATTATATAAATAAATTGTTGAGTAATGAACTTCTTTTTTCTATAAGTCTATTTCTATTACTTGTACTCTAGCTGATCTCGTACTACCTTAAGCCGTCCCCCTCTCTCTAATCGGGGGCACTGAAAACGGCGCTTATCGATAACTAATAGTAGCCATTATTTAGTTTGAAGGAGAATTTCATTTCTACTTTATATTTCTTTAAAGATTTTTTAAACCGTGTATGGAAAAAACTCTTCATAAATTGCCTTTACTGCTTTTTTGACAACTTTTTCTTTTACACCGAACATCATGCTTACTTCTGATGATCCTTGGTTAATCATTTCGATATTTACGCCTACTTCTGCAAGTGCCTTGGATGCTCGGGCATTTGTCCCGACATTATGACGCATGCCTTCTCCTACAAGCATGATGAGTGCTAAATCATGCTCGACTTTTATTTCATCTACTTGTAATTCATTAGAAATTCGCGCCAATATTTCTTGTTCACTTTTTCCTACTAATTGGTCTTGACGCAAAACGATAGTTAAATCATCAATTCCAGATGGCATATGTTCATAAGAAATATGGTAATCCTCTAATATAGATAGAACTTTTCTAGCAAAACCTATCTCCCGATTCATTAAGTATTTACTAATATAGATAGAACAAAATCCCTTATCATTGGCAATTCCAACTACCGGTCCATTTGTATTATTTCTTGCCGAAACAATTCTCGTTCCTGGAGCTGAAGGATTATTCGTGTTTCTAACTTGAACAGGAATTCCAGCACGGTAAGCCGGGATTAGCGCTTCAGCATGGAAGACGGAAAAGCCAGCATAAGATAATTCGCGCATCTCTCGATAAGTTAATTCCTTAATTTCTTTTGGTTGTTTAACGATGGAAGGATTGACCGAGTATACTGCATCAACATCTGTAAAGTTTTCATACAGGTCTGCTTTTACTCCATTTGCGAGAATAGCACCAGTAATATCTGATCCACTCCTTGAAAAAGTAACAACTTCTCCTGATTCGTTATAACCAAAAAAGCCTGGGAACACAATGATCTTCTTTTGCTCTCTTAAAGCGAATAATCGATCATAGGATTCAGCAAGCACCTGAGCATTTCCAGGATTATCACTTACAATTAATCCCGCTTCTTTCGGATTAATATAGATTGCATCCAGTCCTCTATCTTTAAAAAAATGCGCTACTAATTTCGCATTATTATCCTCTCCACTAGCTTTCATTGCTTCCATAAAAGCTTTTTCATCAGAAGATTTTTCCATTAGTTCTAATAAATCCTTTTTAATATTCGCTATAATATCACTAGATAGATCTAATTCTTTAGCAATACTTGCATACCTCGTTAATACTTCCTCTAAATAAGGGGATGGACTTCCTCCATTTAATACAGATGTTGCACATTGTATTAATAAATCAGTAACCTTCGTATCCTCCTCATATCTTTTTCCAGGAGCAGATACAACAACTATCTTTCTTTCCCTGTCTGCCTTTACAATTTGTAATACTTTTTCCAATTGGTTTCCTGTAGCTAAGGAACTACCCCCAAATTTCACAACCTTCATTTCGACAACTCCCACCGATTGTTAAATAGTAATAATTTTCAAAATTATCCACTATCGTTATTATCACTATTTCATGTTAAATAATCAAGTGCTATCCTCCTTAAAAATACATTTGTTTCCACAGAAAGAACATTCCTGTTTTTAAATATTTTACAATTTATTTTTTACACAAAAACACGAAAATCCTTCATTGGTAATTCCAGTTAATTTTTGGTTCCTATATAACTCTACAAACCGCAAGCTTGCAGTCTTTTCTTGAAAGAAATCCCTTCCTCTTATATAGAACACCGAACATCTATTGGAAAAAGGCACCCAAAATACTTTCTTTTATGTAAATTTTACGTTAAACTAATATTTAGTTAAACGAAATTGTTTGTGTTATTTGTTACAATCTCCTCTTTCTTCCTTTCGCACTCTCTTTCCATCTTAGATGGAGGAGGCCTTTAATGAAATAATTTCTACTTTATTAGAAAGAAGTGTTTTACAAAATGGAAAACCAAAAATATTCAAAACGAAATTTAGGAATCATGTGGTTTGCCAACTTTTTTATAAGTGCCTGTATGACCATGGTTCTCCCATTTTTATCGCTTTATATTGAATCATTTGGTCAATATTCACCAGAATTTGTCCAGCATTGGTCAGGATTATGTTTCTCTGTCACCTTTGTAGCAGCCTTTTTATTTTCACCAATCTGGGGGAAAATTGGCGATAAATTCGGCAGAAAAACAATCCTTATAATCTTGGCAATCGGTCTTGGTATATCAGTATTTCTTATGAGTTTCGCCAATTCAGTATGGGAAGTTTTTATTCTTCGCTTCTTCACAGGATTTTTCACTGGTTTTATCCCAATGTCCCAAGCATTTATTTCCACTCAAACTCCCAAAAAAATTGCTGGAAAAGTTTTAGGAACCTTACAAACAGGAAGTATTACTGGTGCATTGATCGGTCCGCTTCTTGGAGGCGTATTAGCAGATAGCTTCGGTTATGGCGCGACATTCCGATTTACTTCGCTGGCAATCTTTATTTCTGCCATTCTAGTATGTACTACAAAAGAATTTGTTCTACCTGTCCAAAAGGGAACAAAAAGTAGTTATACAAGTAAAGAGGTATTGGCCTATATTCTTAAGAATCCTGTTTTCATCACCGTGCTTCTGATCTCAGCCTTTATTCAAATTGCCCATTTTAGCATTCAGCCTATTCTTTCTTTATATGTCAGTGAATTGCACGGACCTGAGAATATTGCCTTTTTCGCTGGATTAGCTTTCTCAGCTGCAGGATTAGGTAATTTGCTAATGGCAAGGAAATGGGGAGAATTAGGAGATCGCTCTGGTCATCTAAAAATACTCGTTATCCTCTTATTTATCGCAGGCTTTATTTATTTCCCAGGGGGATTTGTTAATCAATACTGGCAACTACTTATTATCCGCTTTATTCTCGGTGTAGCAATTGGCGGAATGGTTCCAGTACGTGTAGCTTATATCCGTCAAGAGGTACCGATTGCCATGCAAGGAGAAGTAATGGGATACGAAACAAGTCTCCGTTTTCTCGGCAACATTATCGGCCCTGCCCTTGGTGGAGTAATCGCAGGAAATTTTGGTTTCTCTATGGTATTCTTTTCAACTAGTATTCTCTTATTAGCAAGCGGTATTTTCTTATTTGCTATGATGCATCGACATCCTAAGTTATCCAAACAATCGGCTTCTTAACATCTAGCTTGCACTGGTGTGTAGTAACATTTTTCTCCTTTATGATGTATAATTAAGTAAATGATTGACATTAAAAGGAGGAAAACCAATGGCTAAATCAGCTGCAAGAAAGAAGCGAGAAAAAGCATTAAGAGAAAATGGATTTGATATAACAATGCGAAGAGGATCATGGGGAACCATCGTGCCAATCACGAAAAAAACAAAAACAAAGCAGGAACAATTAACACGAAAAGAAAAGAAATATAAACAAAACCATTCTTCTAGATATGATGAGAATGGTTTTTATTTTTGTGTTCTTATTTAATTACTCTTCGATTTTCTGCAAAAATTGATAACCAAGAATTTTCATCCCTAGTATCCTCATATATTAAGCCATTGCCTAAACATTTTCGTCCTTATATAATAAATGCAATTACTAATTTGTATAAAGGGGATTAATCGTGGAAAGTATTAAATTAGAAGAACAAGAAGAACAACACACCCTCTCCTATTTAGATGGAGTGAAGGACTGTATTCCAACATTACTTGGCTATATAAGCATTGGCCTTGCGATGGGAGTAGTCGGTGTATCGTCCGGCTTATCTGTACTACATGTTTTCTTGCTTGCCACATTTGTTTATGCTGGTGCTTCTCAATTTATTATCTGTGCAATGATCGCAGCTGCAAGTCCAATTAGTGCTATTATTCTTACAACATTTATTGTGAATTTGCGTCACTTGTTATTAAGTTCAGCACTAGCACCTAAATTCACCCAATATTCAGTACAGAAAAATATTGGCATTGGAAGCCTTGTAACAGACGAGTCATTTGGGGTAGCTATTATGAAAATCGCTAGAAAAGAACCAATTAATGATCGATGGATGAACGGACTGACTCTTACTGCCTACCTTGTTTGGATAGCAGCTTGTACAGTCGGAGGATATATTGGCGGCTGGTTCCCAGATCCTGAACAGTTTGGATTAGATTATGCTTTGCCAGCTATGTTTATCGCCTTACTGATTCTCCAGTTGCAAACAATTGAATCTACTAAACTGAAACACTATTTATTATTAATCACATTGATGATAATATGCATGCTCGTTTTCTCCACTTTTTTATCAAGTAGCTTAAGCGTAATTTTATCAACGATCATTGTAGCTACCATTGGGGTGGTGACAGATAAATGATGAGTAATTCAAGCTTTTTCCTTTTATTAATTGGTTGTACACTCGTAACGTTTATTCCAAGAATTATCCCCTTTTTAGTAGTACGCAATTTTACCATCTCAAAGCCTGTTGAAAAATGGCTTTCCTTTCTTCCAGTTTGTATTTTTACTGGTTTAATCGTAGAAAGTCTTTTAAAAACTGATGGAGGATCTAGTATCGGTATTAATTGGGAAGCACTCCTCGCGACTATCCCTACGATTCTTGTTGCTTTTCTTAGTAAAAGCTTATTGACCACCGTGTTATTTGGAGTAGTGTGTATGGCAGTTGTGAGATTGTTATTGTAGTTATCCGTTCACTTGTAAAAATGCCTCTTTTAAAGGGGGTTTTTTTTGGGGGAAAGCTGTTTTTCCCCTTTTCTGTGTTTTTGGATTTTCGTTAGCTTTATGAAAACCACTTTCCCCTTTTCCTCCGTTTTTTTGGCGTTCATCCCGCTTATGAAAACCACTTTCCCCTTTCCCTCCGCTTTTTCGGCGTTCATCCTGCTTATGAAAACCACTTTTCCCGATTCCCTCGGCT